>CAISUK010000171.1 GCA_903888645.1 uncultured Pseudomonadota bacterium
GTATTCAGCGAATCGCGCCAATTCGAAACGCCGCTCAACGTCTATGGCTATTCCAAATTCCTTTTCGACCAGGTGGTCCGCCGCCGCCAACGCGACCTGTCCTCGCAGGTGGCCGGCTTCCGCTATTTCAACGTCTATGGCCCGCGCGAGCAGCACAAGGGACGCATGGCATCAGTCGCCTTCCATTTCTTCAACCAATATCGTGCCGATAAAAAAATCCGCTTGTTCGAGGGCTTTGCCGGTTATGCCAACGGCGAACAGCGACGCGACTTCGTCTTCATTGACGACGTGGTCAAGGTCAACATGCACTTTCTCGACCACGAAGAAACGTCCGGTATCTACAACCTCGGTACCGGGCGCGCCCAGTCGTTCAATGACGTGGCAGCGGCGACGCTGAACGCCTGCCGCGCCACTGAAAATCTGCCCGCGTTGGCGCTGGCCGAACTGCAGGCACAGGGCCTGATCGAGTACATCGCCTTTCCCGAAGCGCTCAAGGGAAAATATCAGAGCTTCACCCAGGCCGACCAGAGCAGTCTGCGCCAGGCAGGTTATCGGAGCGAATTCGCCACCGTAGAGCAGGGCGTCGCAAGCTACGTTAAAGCCCTTTCACGCGTTTGAAGCGTTCTGCAAGCACGCGAAAGGGCACTTTCGCCAACCGCCACGCATGATTCTGTAGCAAAGACGGCACCTTGCCGGATATGATGATTACAATTCGACATCGTTAAACGCGGGTAACTGGGTTAACTGATCTCCGACAGTCCATGGCCATCGTCACGTCTTACAGCAACAAGAAGTTTCTCATTCTGGATGACATGCCGGAAATGCGCAGCACGTTACGCGCCCAAGTAGGCTCGCTCGGATGTCAGAATGTGGCCGTCAGTGGCACTGTCAAGGAAGCGCTGGAACAAGTCCAGAACGGAAAGTTCGACGTCATTCTTTGCGACTATTACCTTGGACCGACCACCGATGGTCAGCACTTCCTGGAGTACCTGCGGTCACGGAACATCATCAGCCGCAGCACCCTGTTCATCATGATTACCGCTGAGAAGACCTATGAGAAGGTCGTCTCAGCGGCCGAGTGCCTACCGGACGATTATCTGCTCAAACCGTTCACTGCAGAGACGCTGCAAGTTCGTCTCGAGCGGCTGCTCGAAAAGAAATCGCGCATGGCCAAGATCGACGCCTTGCAGGACAAGGGTCAGTGGGCGGACGTGATCAAGGCCTGCGACGAAATGATTGCCACGCCGGACCGCTACCTGATCGATGCGATGCGCGTTCGTGGCAACGCGCTGCTCGCCTGCGGACGAAATGCCGAAGCCGCAAAGTTTTACACAGAGGCGCTGGCCATGCGTTCCATGCCATGGGCGACACTCGGACTGGCCCGAGCCCAGCATGCGCAAGGAGACGTCGAAACCTGCAAGGAAACTCTCAACGTTCTGATTGCCGAATCCCCGCAATTCCTTTCCGCCTATGACCTGCTCGGGCGCGCCCATCTCGAATCGGGACAAGCCGACGATGCCCTCAAAGTCCTTGACCAGGCCTGTCTGATTGCGCCGAGTTCGATTGCACGTAACCGGGCGATTGCCAAGGTGGCTGAAGGGCAGTCCGATTTCGCCCGGGTCGAACTTGCCTTGAGCCAGGTCGTCAAGAAAACGCGCAACTCGCCATTGCGCGAGACCGCCGATATCGCCCGTCTGGGCAACGCGCTGACCGAGTTGGGAGAACCTGACCAGGCAATCGCGTTGATCGAGGAGGCGAAGAAAAACTTCAAGAATGATCTTAGCGATCCGCACCTCGCGTCCATCGAAGCGCTCGCCCAGAAGAAGGCCGGGCGCCCTGAACTTGCCGGGAAGGCCCTGGCCCGCGCCCTGGAAAACCAGCATGGCGCCTTGCCCCAGGAAGTGTCGATGAGCCTGGCCAAGGCCTGTCTGGCCAATGGCCAGCAGGATGCAGGGGAAAAGATCCTCAAAAGTATCGTGCAAACCCACCCGGATTCAACTGCCGTGCACGCTCTGGTGACCGATGTCATGCGCGAACACGGTTCCGCCGACCGCGCTCAAGCCCTGATCGACAACGGCGTTAAGGAAGTGATCGCCCTCAACAACGAGGCAGTGCGTCGTGGCAAGGCCGGGCAGCTTGGCGAAGCGGCAACCATGCTCGCCGAAGCGGCACACCGGCTGCCCGGCAACGTCCAGATCGTTTCCAACGCTGCGTTTGCATTGTTGCTCGATATCTATACCAATGGATTGGATTCAGCCAAGCTTCGTGATGCCGAACAGTTTGAAAATGGTGTTCGAAGCCTGAACGCCGAGCACCCGAAACTGGCCGATATCGCTGAATTGCGACGCCGCATCCGCGGCAAGTTCGCCCAGGCAAACGCAGAGAGCGAAGCACGATGAGTTTCCTCGATTTGGCGGCGCTGTCGATCCATGACGTTAAGAACCGGCTGGCTGCACTGGCAGCGCGCGCAGAGGTCAAAGGCGATAGCGAAACCCTCAACGATGCGCTCCGCGCCGCAGCCGAACTATCGCGCCTGCTGGCCTGCTACAAGGCGGATGCAGGCCAGCTCGGCGCACAGATCGATGCAAATTGTCCGGCCGAACTGGTGACCGATCTGGTTGCGGAAAACCGGCCATTGGCCGGGCAAGAAGTCAAAGTCGATGGTGAGCATCTTCCCGATCTGTGGTTCTACGACGATAACCTGGTTCGCATGGTGCTGGCCAACGCACTGCAAAACGCGCTGCGCTTTACCAGGCAGCACGTTACCTTTCGGGTGTCAGCAAGCGCTGATTGGCTAGAGTTCGGAATCACCGATGACGGCGACGGCTATCCTGACGAACTTCTCGCCGACCCGATGCGATCGTCATCAATGAGTCACCAGGGCGTTGGCATCGGGCTTTATCTTGCCCACAAGGTTGCAGCATTGCACAGGAATCATGGATTGGCCGGCAGCGTTGAACTGCACAATGACGGAGGAGCGGTATTCACGTTGCGGCTGCCCAAATGACAAGTTTTCAAAAGCCAGCCACCCCTGTATGCAACAAGTGCATCAATACTTGACGCGCACCCGGTAAGTCAGCGTTGCCTTGCCTTCAGGGGGCACTGCAACTTTCCAGACGGCACTATTCGCCGCCGCCTTCACGTGCTGAATGTTCTCGGAGAGAATTTCCCAGTCGCCGGGGATCGGCTCGATCACCTTGACCGTCACGGCCTCATTCTTGGCGTTCTTCAGCACCAGTTCAAAGGCCAATTCGTTGACGTTCTTGTAGCGGCTGCCGGCGACGACAACGCCGCTGGACTTCTGGTAGTCGGTCTGGCGTTTGTCCGCGGTAATGTCGAAAGCATCGCCGAGCTTGAGTCGCACGGTCTCGTTCTGCGGCGTGTGGTCGATGCGATCCTCGCCGACGAATTGTGCATTACCCGATGCATCTTTCTTGTAAACGCGAATGGTGCCGCGCGGCAAGGGAATACCCAGATCGCGGCCCTTGTTGGCGAATTCGACGAATACGCCGATCTTCATCTTCTGCCCGATTTCACCGAAACTGGAGCGGAAATAGGTGTCGGCTCCACGCAGCAGAAACTCCTTGGTCGCCGGAACTTGCGTCGCCGCAAGCAGGGCAACCTGCTTGGTCTGATTCTCGGCGATGGTGGTGAGGCGATCAAGCGTGTAGAGGTGATATTCGAACAGCGCTTCCTCGGCCATTCGCGGCGCCGCCGCGGCAGTCACCATTCTCTTCTCCATGGCTTGGTCAGACATTCGCAATTCGTCGCGAACGCGGTTGACATCGCCGGCGACCAGCTGCAGGTGCGCGTCGCGATAGGTGCTGCCGCTCTGGTTGCTCAGCGTCACCCAGCCGTTGAGGTCGAGCCGATCGTCTTTCGGCGAAAGTTCAGCGACATAGTCCGCCTTCCAGCCCAAGCCGCTGGTCAGGTAGGACAACTCGAGCAAGCGATCGCCGGCCTTGGCCGCCTGCAGGCGGATGACCAGCGTCGGACGATCACGCAGGTTGCCGGGAACCGCTTGGTAAGCCAGTCGCCCTGCAGGCAGCGATTCGATGCGATTGGAATATTGCAGGACAACCCCTTCATTGGCCGAGAGCACCGTCGCCTCCTCGCTCGAGTCGGTGCCGCTGGCCGGGTTGGTGCGGATCACCCGTACCTTGTCGCCGACATATTTTTCCAGGAGTTTCTGTGGCGTGAGAAGATCGAAGTCGAAATTCTGCTCGATCAGCCGCAAGCCTTTGTCATCGGTCGAGCCATGCAGGAGCGCCGTTTCCGGCCGGATGTGGGCGGAAACATCGCGCCAGGCCAGGGCATTGTCGCCAGCCTCCAGGTTGACGCGGCGGCTGTCCTTGACCAGCGCCAGATCCTCGTTGTAAATGGTCACGCTGACATGCTTCTGATCCTTCAACGTGCTGACTATTTCACCGTCGGCGGCATGTACGGCGGGAAACGCCGAGACGAACCAGAGCAATGCCAGGCAGGTAGCTTTCATTTTCCTCTCCTCGATTGTCACGACAGCACGAAGCCAAGATTACCAGCATCGCTCCAACGGTCTCAGAGCCTGCTGCGGTTATCATAGGCAATTGATGAATTTAACGGCTTTCCCATGATCTACCGGACTCTTGAAGATTTTGTCGGCAACACGCCACTGGTGCGCCTCAAGCGCATTCCCGGCGCAGCGAACGACAGGCGTGACAACGTCATTCTAGCCAAACTCGAAGGCAACAATCCGGCCGGCTCCGTCAAAGACCGGCCAGCGCTGTCGATGATCGTCCATGCCGAGGCGCGCGGCGACATCAAGCCAGGCGACACGCTGATCGAAGCGACTTCCGGCAATACCGGCATTGCCCTGGCCATGGCGGCGGCCATGCGCGGCTACCGCATGATTCTGATCATGCCCGAGAACCAGAGCGTCGAGCGCCGCCAGACCATGCGCGCTTTCGGCGCCGAACTGGTACTCACGCCACGTGAAGGCGGCATGGAACTGGCGCGCGACATCGCCGAAAAAATGCGCGCCGAGGGCAAGGGCCTGATCCTCGATCAGTTCGCCAACGCCGACAATCCCCAAGCACATTTCGAGGGCACCGGCCCGGAAATCTGGCGCGATACCGGCGGGCGAGTTACTCATTTCATCAGCAGCATGGGCACCACCGGGACCATCGTCGGTACATCGCGCTACCTGAAGGAGCAGAACCCGGCCATCCAGATTATCGGTTGCCAGCCTGAGGAAGGCGCACAGATCCCCGGCATCCGCAAATGGCCCGAGGCTTATCTGCCGAAGATTTATGAAAAGTCGCGGATCGACCGCCTCGAGGTTGTCGGCCAGGCCGATGCCGAAGA
>CAISUK010000172.1 GCA_903888645.1 uncultured Pseudomonadota bacterium
ATAGGTCAGCCCGGCGCCTGCCGACTGCGCCTGCGTTGTTTGCGTTGCCGCAACCGTCGCGCTGGCGGAGGTCTGGACGTCTCCCTGCAAATCCTGCAAGGAAAGAAGCGTGATTTTTCGGCCCGTCAGCATTTCGACCATTTGCCTGATCATGAGCAGAAATGGGTCCGCATTGGCCTTGTCGATGGCACTGCCGATCGCGGTGGCCTGATTGCTGTCGCTTAGAGCCAGGCTGGACATTGCGGCATCCGACAGATTGAGCAGGGTGCTGCCCGTGGCTGCCGCATTGCTGGTCGAACTTGCCTTCCACAAATGGAGCGACGTGGATTCCTGCACACTTCGGCTCGACGAATAAGACGATTGAAGTGCCAAATCAGTGGCGGCTATTTTCATGGTGCGCACCTCGGCGGACAGCGTAGTCTCAGCTCTAACGGCAGGTGCCGCGGTGGACTTTAGCTGGACGATGCGCTAAATCGGGGTGCCGAGTTCCGTTGCGTTCGCAGCTGTGGCAGGGTCCTTGCGGGGCGGCGCAAGCTGCCAATGACCGAGGTGCTGCCGCACCAATCCAGCAAGCATGGCGATCCAGTCGTCGCGCTCGTTCAAGCAGGGAATGTAATTGAATTCCTTGCCCCCGGCGGTCAGAAAAGCGGTCTTGCATTCGATGGCGATTTCTTCGAGGGTTTCCAGGCAGTCGGAGACAAAACCGGGGCAAATCACGTCGACGCGGCCAACGCCGCTGCGGGCCATGTCTTCTAGGGTTCCTTGCGTGTAGGGCTTCAGCCACTCGGCATTACCGAAGCGGGACTGAAAGCTGATGACATATCCGTCATCGGCAAGCCCGAGCGCCTTGGCCAGTAGCCGCCCGGTCGTCAAGCATTCGGAGAAGTACGGGTCGTGGAGATCGCGAGACATTCTCGGCAGCCCATGAAAACTGATCGCCAGCTTGTCCGGGCGACCGGCGTTTCTCATCCAGAAATCCTTGACGCTGTTGGCCAGGGCACCGATATAGGCTGGGTCGTCATGGAAACTGCGAACATAGCGCAGCTCCGGCAGGCTGCGTGCCCGCAGCAGCCAGGCTGCGACCGCATCGATGGCGCTCGCCGTGGTGCTGGATGAATACTGAGGGTAAAGCGGCAAGACCAGAATCCGGTTGCAGCCTTGCGCCTTGAGCGTATCGAGGGTGTCGGCGACCGACGGATCGCCATAGCGCATCGCCCATGCAATGAGAATATGACCGAGATCCGGACCGAGCAAACCGCGCAGCAGCTTGGCCTGGCGTTCGGTATGCACGGCCAGCGGCGAGCCTTCGGAGAGCCAGACTTGGGCGTATTTCTCGGCGGATTTCTTCGGTCGGATATTGAGTACAACGCCGAACAGAATCGGTCCCCAGAGAATGCGCGGAATCTCTACCACGCGCTCATCCCAGAGAAATTCGGCGAGGTAGGTACGCAGCGCAGCGGGGGTTGGCGCGCTTGGCGTGCCGAGATTGACCAGCAGGACGCCAACGCGCGGTATCGTGCCTTGCACGTGGGGGGGTTCGGGGCGGAAGCGCGACATTGGTTTCTAGCTGGCAGACAGCGCGCTGGAGAGCAGCTTTGCCGTGATATCGACAATCGGAATGACGCGCTCGTAGGCCATGCGCGTCGGTCCGACGACGCCGACCGAGCCGACCACGCGGCCATCGATTTCATAAGGCGCGGCAATGACGCTGCATTCGTCGAGCGGTGCCATGCCCGATTCTCCGCCGATGAATATCTGTACGCCTTCTGCATTGCTGCCGACTTCAAGCAGCTGGACGAGTCCGGTGCGCTGTTCGAACATGTCGAACAGGGCGCGCAATCGTCCCATGTTGGACGACAGGTCGTCGATGCCGAGAAGGTTCTTTTCGCCGGAAATCACCGTTTGCCCGGCACTCTCCCGCACTGCCAGCGTACTGGCATCAAGCGCCTGATTCATGAGCTCGAGCATGTCGGCGCGCAACTGCTGGAGTTCTGCTTTCAGCCCGCTGCGAATCTGTGCGAAGTCCAATCCGGCGCAGTGCTGATTCAAGTAATTCGCCGCTTCAGTCAATTCCGATGGCGTATAAGTCCGCTGTGTAAACAGGATGCGGTTCTGCACATCGCCGCCATCGGTGACGATGATAAGCAGGATACGTTTCTCGGAGAGACTGAGAAACTCGATCTGGCGGATGCGCGGCTGCTGGCGGCGCGGCGCCACGACCACGCCGGCAAAGTGCGTCAACTGGGACAAAAGATGCGAGGCCTGGCTGATAAGACGCTGCGGCTGATCGGGTTGAATCGCATCCTGAATATCGTGCATATCCTGACTGCCGAGCGGCTTCACCGTCAACAGGGTGTCGACGAACAGGCGGTAACCGCGCGCGGTCGGTATGCGGCCGGCAGAGGTGTGCGGGCTGGCTATAAATCCCAACTCCTCAAGGTCGGACATGACATTGCGAATGGTCGCGGGGGAAAGCTCAAGACCGGCATATTTCGAAAGCGTGCGCGAACCGACCGGTTGGCCTTCGGTGATATACCGTTCAACCAAGACCTTGAGCAGGGACTGAGCACGTTTGTCGAGCATGGTGCGGATTGTACAAAAAATGCCGGCACGCCGATGGCCCAAAGCGTTTATGGTTTAATTGAGCATGCACGAGGAATTTCGCACGATCGCCATGATCGGAAAATACAAGAGCCCCGAGGTTGCCGATACCTTGCTCGACTTGGGGGTTTTTTTGCGCGCGTCTGGCAAGACTGTCTTGGTCGAAGCGGAAACGGCAGAATCGGCGGGTATCGGCGGTTACGAGACGGCGGATTACGAGCAAATAGGCACTCGCGCAGATCTTGCCATTGTCCTGGGTGGCGACGGTACCATGCTGCATGCCTCGCGTCGGCTCGCAGAATTTGGCGTGCCTCTGGTCGGTGTGAATCAGGGCCGTCTCGGTTTCATGACCGACATTGCCCGACCGGACATGCTTGAAGGCATCGCCGCGCTGCTCGCCGGCAACTATTTTAGCGAGCATCGATTCCTGCTGAATATTGAAGTCATGCGCGGCACCGAGCGCATTTACCATACCCGGGCGCTAAACGATGTGGTGGTCAGCAAAGGCGAATTTGGGCGCATGATCGAGTTGGAAGTGAAGGTCGACGACGAGCTTATTTATATTCTGCGCGCCGACGGCATGATCGTTTCGACACC
>CAISUK010000173.1 GCA_903888645.1 uncultured Pseudomonadota bacterium
ATCGAAGGCATCATCCTGGGCGCGAACTTCCTTGACGCCACGATGGCCGGTTTGGGCCGTGGCGCGGGCAATTGCCCGGTGGAACTGCTCATCGCCTTCCTGCACAACCCGAAATACAACCTCCGTCCCGTGCTCGACTGTGTGCAGAACCACATTGAGCCGCTGCGCACAAAACTGTTATGGGGCTACGACCTGCCTTATCTGCTCACCGGCATGTTGAACCAGCACCCGCGCACCGCCATCAAGTTCAAGGAAGCCGAGCTCAAAGGCGTCAAGGGCGACATCCTCGAATTCTACGACACCGTGACAGAAGAGGATTGAGCGCGGATTCTGACCGCGCAAAGGCCGCGAAGGGAAATGGTGGAAATGTCGTGCAATCCAATTCCTGGCTGGCCATCTTCCTTCTTGCCAATGTTCTCGCGCTGGAGACACCGCTAAGGTCTGAGATTGAGCAGTTTGACCAGTGCGGCTTTCACTGTCTGTAGTTCCTCGGTCGTGAGCGCGCCGAGTTTGCGATCGAGGCGAACGAACGGGATTGGCTGGATTTGCTGGAGATGAAAGACGCCTTGTTTGAGGAATGGCTTTGGAATGGAAATTTCCCATTTATTGCCACGCACTGCGGTGGTGTGAGGAACGACGATGAGCAAGGCCAGTTCGTTCGGTTCGGGCAAGTTGCTGAGGACGAGAGCGGGACGAACTTTGGCGGCGATGCCGAAGTCCACCTGCCAGATTTCACCTGGCAGAGTTCTTTTCATCTTCCGCCTCCATCGCGTCGAGCATCTTGAACCGTTCGAGGGCGAGGCGGTCGCATTCCGCCAATGTCTCGGCGTCCTGCTCCAACTCGAAGAGCAACCGCATAATTTCCCGACGGTCATCGTGGGATAGGCGGGTAATTTCGTTGATGATTTCAGTCTTGCTCATGCAAGGGAATCTAGCAGCGTTTGCCGTTGTTCGCCACTAGATTTTCCAACCGCTGGCGACGTGGAAAGCCCAGCGTGGCTGACAGTCTCCAGAAACGGTGACATGCGATTGATGATCATTTCGGAGACGCCAGGAATGAATCAAGAAAAAATAGGACATTAAATAGCAGGATACTTTTTAGGCTATAAAACTGAGGACTGACCACCCCTTTATTCCAGGCCGATGACCAAGTCCGGTGGCTTCCAGCCTATTTCTTGGCAGCCCACGCGGTGCCCTGCACGATCAGGGTCTTCACCTCGGGGGTGTTGATGGCTTTGGCATCGTGACCGAAAGTGTGGTGAAACACCCGGCCTTGGCCGTAGTTCAGAGTGAAGGCGAGCGGTTCCACCTGTTTGCTCCAGACGGATTCCGCCTGCATCAGGACATGAATCGGCGCGTCGCCCTGCAGTTTGGCATAGAGTTCGTCGTCCTGGTCGAAGTCCTTGATGCCTTTCATGATAGGGCTGTCAGCATCAACCACCTTGGCCTTGAACACGCTGCGAGGGCCGTGGCCGGAGATGCCCATGACCCAGACGCGGCCGCAGAGCGTGCGGAATTCAGGCCAGTCCTTGAAGGATGCGCTGGCAAGGTGTACCACCACAAACCCTTTGCCTCCCTTTACGAAACCTAGCAGGTTTTCCTTGCCGGCATCGGAGAGCATCGGGGTCTTGGCGTTATACATCAGGAAGTAAATGACCTCGACGTTCTTGAGGTTGTCGGCCTTGGCCAGAACCTCGGCACTGCCGGTGACTTCGACGCTGAATTGGCCGGAGGCCTGGAGCACATCGCGGGTGGCCACGGCGCAGGTAAGCCAGTCATGGACCGAAACGTCGTCGCCGGTAATGAGTAGAACGCGGGGCTTGGCGGGCGTGTCCGCCGCCTGCAAGGCAGCGACGGTGAGAAGCAACGTGCTGGCGAAAAACAAGGAAGTGAGTAAACGCATGGTGGTGGATGGCGAGTGAAAGAGAGATGTGTGGGGGTGCGGCAATGCGCCTTGCGCCCAAGCTTGGATTGATAGGAATTTGCTTTTTGACGCGCCGCAGTTCAGGGAGAATTGGTTTTCTGCCGTATTCATTTGCCTACTTTTCTACGCCTTTTCCGGCGCAAGGCAAGGCCTTTTCCGGCTTTTCGCGCCAGCCCGGAGGTGGTGCCCGTTTTTGCCCGCCGGAAGGCCCGCTGCCGAGATATTTTTCGATGCCTTCTTGCGTCTTCCCCGGAGAAGCGAAGAGGCTTAACGAGTGGAGTCGGGCGCGTGGGTCACTGTGTCGCCTGCACCTCCGGCTCTGCGGTGATCTTGCCACAAAACCGGTGACATGCGATTGATGATCATTTCGGAGA
>CAISUK010000174.1 GCA_903888645.1 uncultured Pseudomonadota bacterium
CGCGTCGGTCTTGAATTGACGCTGCCGCCGGGTACGCTGCGCTATTACCGGGCGAGTTATCAGTATCAGCGCTTTTACCCCTTGCCCTTGTTCAAGGATTACACCCTGATGCTCAATGGCGAAGCTGGCTTGGCCAATGGCTACGGTGGCCACGCATTACCCTTCTTCAAGAATTTTTACGCTGGCGGCATCGGTTCTGTGCGTGGCTATGACACGGCTTCTCTGGGCGCGCCGGGCACGATCGATCCGCTCACCGGAGATCGATATGGCGGCAATAAGCGCCTGGTCGGTAACGCAGAGGTATTCATCCCCATGCCAGGACTCGGCATGGACAAATCCATGCGCCTCAGTGCCTTTGTCGATGGCGGCCAGGTCTGGGGAAACGGCGAAAAGATCAGCCTTGGCGACCTGCGCTTCAGCACGGGTTTGGCAATGACATGGAGTTCGCCGATGGGACCCCTGAAATTCAGTCTTGCCAAGGCGCTACGGCAGAAGCCGGAAGACAAGGTACAGCGTCTGCAGTTTCAGATGGGCTCGGTATTCTGATCAGGTAAATATTCAATTCAGGCAGGTGCGATCATGCTTAAGAAAAGTTGCTACGCTGTGCTGGCAATTACGATGATGTCGGGCATGGCGGTTGCCCAAGCGGAAACGCGTATCGGTTTTGTCAATACCGAGCGTATCTTTCGTGATGCTCCGGCGGCCGTAAAGGCGCAAAAGAAGATCGAGAAGGAATTTGAGAAGCGGGATCAGGATCTGCAAAAGGTTGCCAAGCAATTGCAGATCATGCAGGAAAGCCTCGAGAAAGATGGCGTAACGATGTCAGATTCCGACAGACGCAGCAAGGAGCGCGAGTTTGCTGACCTTAATCGCGACTTTCAGCGCAAGCAGCGCGAGTTTCGCGAAGACCTGAATCAGCGGCGCAATGAGGAACTGGCGGTAGTGCTTGAACACGCCAACAAGACGATCAAGCAGATCGCCGAGGCCGAGAAATACGACATCATTCTTCAGGAGGCAGTTTATGCCAGTCCCAGGATCGACATCACTGACAAGGTGATCAAGGCCCTCGGCGACGCCGGCAAATAATTGTCCCGATGTGGCTGCCGTTACCCTGGCCGATATCGTCGCCCGTCTTGGCGGCGAGCTGAGCGGAGACGCTCAGACAACCATTTTTCGCATCGCCTCGCTGGATAAGGCCGGACCTGGCGAAATTACTTTTCTTTCCACTCCGAAATACCAGGGCAAGCTGGCCGCTACCCAGGCGGCAGCTGTCATTGTCCCTGTCGATGTCAAATCGGTCTGCCCGGTGCCGCACATCGCGACGCCCAATCCCTACCTGTATTTTGCGCGTCTGGCGCAGTGGCTGAATCCTGCAACGCGGCCACTCCCGGGAATCGATCCAACGGCCCGGGTGCTTTGTGAAGTGCCGCCCAGCGTCAGCGTTGGCGCAACTGCCGTCATCGCGGCTGGGGCCAACATCGGAGCCAATGCGATTATCGGCGCCGGCTGCACTATTGGTGCCGATGTCGAGATCGGCGCGGATTCCTTGTTGCATGCCAACGTTTCGATCTATGCCGGCTGCAGAATCGGTGCGCGGGCCATCGTGCACTCTGGCGCCGTAATCGGTTCCGATGGTTTCGGCTTCGCTCGCGAGGCCGCTGGCGCCTGGGTCAAGATTCCGCAGAGCGGTCGCGTCATCATCGGCGACGATGTTGAAATTGGCGCCAATACCACGATCGACCGCGGCGCCCTTGACGACACCGTCATCGAGAATGGCGTCAAGCTCGATAACCAGATCCAGGTCGCCCATAACGTCCATATCGGCGCCGATTCGGCGCTGGCCGGCTGCGTCGGCATTGCCGGCAGTGCGCGGATTGGCCGGCGCTGCACGGTTGGTGGCGCGGCCATGATTCTCGGGCACCTCGAAATTGCCGATGACGTTCATATCTCGGCCGGCACCTTGGTCACCAAGTCGATTGTCATTCCCGGCAGTTACACCGGCTCAGTCCCATTTCTTCCTCATGCCGACTGGCTGAAAAACTTTGCACGTCTGCGCCATCTCGACGCCATGGCGGATAAAATACGCGCCCTCGAAACGCGTCTCGCCGAACTGGAGAAGAAATCATCATGAATGCCATGGACATCCACGCCATCCTGGAGCATCTGCCGCATCGTTATCCCATGCTGCTGGTCGATCGCGTCCTCGAGTTGGTGCCCGGCGAGCGCATCCTGGCGCTGAAAAATGTCAGCATCAACGAGCCATTTTTTCCGGGGCACTATCCGCACCATCCGGTCATGCCCGGCGTACTGGTCATCGAAGCGATGGCCCAGGCCGCAGCGCTGCTCTCATTCAAATCGATGGGCGAAAAGTCGGATGCAAAGTCCGTCTATTACTTTGTCGGCATCGATGCGGCGCGCTTCAAGCGCCCGGTCGTGCCCGGCGACCAGATGATGCTCGAAGTCTCGGTCAAGGCGACACGGCGCGGCATCTGGAAATTTTCCGCGCAGGCGAAGGTTGAAGGCCAAGTGGCCGCCGAAGCGGAGTTGATGTGCACGGAGCGCACGCTTCCATGACCAATATCCATCCGACCGCGATCGTTCATCCCGGCGCCCACCTGGGAGAAGGCGTGAGCGTCGGCGCCTATTCGATCATCGGCGAGCATGTGGAAATTGGCGAGCGCACGCAGGTCGGGCCACATGTTGTCATTACCGGGCATACACGTATCGGTATCGACAATCGCATATTTCAGTTCTGCTCGCTGGGCGAGGTTCCACAGGACAAGAAATACGCAGGAGAGCCGACGCGGCTGGAGATTGGCGACCGCAATACGATCCGCGAGTCTTGTACCTTCAATTGCGGAACGGCGCAGGACGCAGGCGTGACTCGCCTCGGTGACGACAATTGGATCATGGCTTATGTGCATATTGCGCACGACTGCCAAGTGGGCAACCACACAATTTTCGCCAATTATGCGGCGCTGGCGGGCCATGTCAGCATAGGCGATTGGACCATTCTGGGCGGATTCACCGCCGTTCACCAGTTTGTCCGAATCGGTGGGCACTGCATGACCGGTGTCGGCACCGTGCTGCTGCAAGATGTCCCGACCTATGTCACGGTTTCCGGCAATCCGTCGGCGCCGCATGGCATCAACAGCGAAGGATTGAAGCGGCGCGGTTTCAGCTCCGCGGCTATCATGTCCATCAAGCGCGCCTACAAGGCAATCTACAAGAACAGTCTGACCCTTGACGAAGCGTGCGCCGCTGTCGCCGCGGAAGTTGCCGCGACGCCCGAACTGGAGGTATTGGCCGAATTTCTGGCCAAGCCCGGCCGCGGCATCGTTCGTTAGTCACTCATTCATTCGGGCAATGACTGATCGCGTCCGTATTGCCATGGTGGCTGGCGAGGCATCGGGCGATTTGCTTGCCGCACACCTCATTGCGGCGCTGCGCCGGCAGTTGCCCGATGCCCAGTTTTACGGCATTGGCGGTCCCAAGATGATGGCAGCCGGATTTGATGCCTTTTGGCCTGCCGAGAAGCTTGCGGTGCATGGCTATGCCGAAGCATTGCTTCACTATCGCGAAATCGCTTCGATTCGTCGCAGCCTTCTCAAGCGCTTGCGTCGGGATCCGCCGAATGCCTTCATCGGCGTCGACGCGCCGGACTTCAATCTTTGGTTGGAGCGGCGACTCAAGTCGCTTGGCATTCCGGCCATTCACTTTGTCAGTCCTTCGATATGGGCATGGCGGGGCGGGCGTATCCACAAGATTGGCCGCGCCGTCACCCGAATGCTGGCGCTGTTTCCCTTTGAACCGGCTTTGTACGAAGCGCAGAATATTCCCGTGAGCTACGTCGGTCATCCCCTTGCCGATGTGATTCCGGTGGAAGTGGACCGCGCCGGAGCCCGAGAACGCTTGCATGTTGCCAGCGAACAGATGGTCTTCGCCCTCTTGCCGGGCAGTCGCCAGTCCGAAGTCCGCTGCCTTGCCGATACTTTTATTGAAGCAGCCAAGCTCTTGAAATTGCGCTTTCCCGGAGCATTGTTTCTGGTGCCGCTGGTATCGCGTGAAACGCGGGAACTGTTCGAGGAAGCGTTGTGGCGGCTCGATGCCCAGGATATGCCCATCAAGATTCTCTTTGGCCATGCGCACGATGCCCTGGCCGCCTGCGATGCCGCGCTAGTCGCCAGCGGCACTGCGACACTCGAAGCGGCCTTGCTGAAAGCGCCCCACGTGATTACCTACAAAATGTCCGCGTGGTCATGGCGATTGATACGGCATATGGGATACCAGCCTTGGGTCGGGTTGCCCAATATCCTGGCTGGGCGGTTCATCGTGCCCGAGTTCCTGCAGGATGACGCGACGGCGGACAACCTGGCCCAGGCGGTCGGGAATCTTGCCACCGATGTCGAGGTGCGCAGGCGCCTCGCCGAAGTGTTTCGGCGCATGCATCTTGAACTTCGTCAAGGCACTGCGGATCGGGTTGCCGACGCCATTTTGCCTTATCTGCAGGCGTCAGCGTGACCGCTCTGTGCGTCTGCGGAGTCGACGAAGCAGGGCGCGGGCCCTTGGCCGGGCCAGTCTTCGCCGCGGCAGTCATCCTCGATCCGCAACGACCGATCGACGGTCTTGCCGATTCCAAGAAGCTCTCCGAAAAGAGAAGAATATTCCTCGCCGGATTGATCCGGGAGCGGGCGCTGTCCTGGTCCATTGCCTCCGCTTCGGCTGAGGAAATCGACGCGATCAATATTCTCCAGGCAAGCCTCCTGGCAATGCGGCGGGCAGTGGAGGGGCTTTCAATCGCGCCGGACAAAGCGTTGATCGATGGCAATCGCTGTCCGGTTTTGGCGATGCCGGCGCATCCCATTATCGGCGGCGATGCCAGCGAACCGTCTATCTCCGCCGCGTCCATTCTCGCCAAGACCGCCCGCGATGCCGAAATGCTCCGCCTGCATACCATCTACCCTCAATACGGCCTGGACCGGCATAAGGGCTATCCGACCGCAGCGCATATCGACCTGCTGCGTCGCCATGGCGTCTGCGAGATTTATCGACGCAGCTTCGCCCCGGTGCGTGCCGCGTTGGCCGGCAAGCTTTGAAGCGATGGCGTTCGTTGATGAGGCGGATCCGAAAGTGGGAGCGCCGTGAAACGTATCGAGTCCAGGGATAATCCCACCTTCAAGTCGCTGCGATCTTTGGCGGAAGATTCCCGGGAACAGCGTCGCCAGGGTAAGACGGTGATCGTTGGCGCGCATCTGGTCGAGGTGTATCGACAGAAAATCGGCGTACCGGATTTGCTCGTCGTTTCCGAGTCCGGCCTGCTGAATGGCGAAATCTCCGCCCTTCAGTTGGCAAATCAAGGTTGCAGCACACTGCAATTGCGCGATGCCCTGTTTCGCGAACTGAGCGACCAGGCAACGCCAATCGGAATTCTCGCAGTCATCAATATTCCCGTCGAAAGTGACGAGCCGCCCCTGCGCAGCTGCGTGCTGCTCGATGCAATCCAGGACGCCGGTAACGTCGGTTCCATCCTGCGCAGTGCAGCGGCGGCCGGCATAAGTGACATATTGCTTGGCGAAGGTTGCGCCGGTGTCTGGACGCCGCGCGTTCTCCGCGCGGCGCAGGGTGCGCATTTTGACCTTTCTCTGCGCGAGCGCTGCGATTTGGCGACGGTTGTTTCGGACTATCCGGGAATCACCGTTGCCGCGGTTGCGGCAGGTGGTGAATCGCTTTATGACATTCAGTTGAACGCGCCAGTGGCATGGATTTTTGGCAACGAGGGATCCGGTATCAGCCGCGCATTGGTGGACATGGCGCGGCATCGCGTACTAATACCCATGGCGGCAGGCTGCGAGTCGTTGAATGTGGCCGCGGCGGCGGCGGTATGCTTGTTCGAGGGCGTCCGACAGCGCCAGAGAATAAGCTAACCTGCGCTATGTCATGGGCATATATCGACAGTCAATAGACCTGCCGATCGATTCGGACAGCCTGCATCAACGCCGCAGAAATTTCCTCAATGGACTTGCTGGTCGAGTCCAACCATTGAATGCCTTCACGGCGCATCATTTTTTGCGCCGCCTCGATCTCATAACGGCAATTTTCAATCGACGCATAACCACTGTCTGGCCGCCGCTCCTGGCGTATGCTCGCCAGCCGTTCGGGACCGATGGTCAGGCCAAAAAGCTTGGATCGATACTTGACCAGAGAGTCCGGCAGGCGGCCCCGCTCAAAGTCGTCAGGGATCAGTGGATAGTTGGCCGCCTTGATGCCGAACTGAAGCGCCAGGTAAAGGCTGGTCGGAGTTTTGCCGCTGCGCGAAACACCGACGAGAATGACATCAGCCTGATCCAGTTCGCTATTGGAAACACCATCGTCATGGGCCATGGTGAAGTTGATGGCTTCAATGCGCGCCATATAGTCGCGGCTGTTGGCTCGCCCGTGCGAGCGACCCATCATGTGTGACGAGCGCACCCCAAGTTCGGCTTCCAGCGGCGCGATGAAGGCCTCGAAGAAGTCGAGCACCATGCCATCGGATCGCCGCAGAATGTCGGCCGTCACAGGATTGACCAACGTTGAAATCACCACGGGTCGGGCGCCGTCGCGCTCGCTCGCCTGGCGAATCTGAAAGACGCAATCGAGCGCCTTTTCTTGAGAGTCAACGAAAGGAACTCGCACCTGCCTGAATGCGACTCCTTCAAATTGGGAGATCAAACTGTGGCCGAGCGTCTCGGCCGTGATGCCGGTTCCATCGGAAATAAAGAAAACCGTGCGCTGGTTGGCGTTGCTCGTCATGATCGGCTGAACGATAGACCAAAACCGCTAAAATAGCCGCTTCCGCTCAACTCATCAATTCAAGTGACCGCAATAATGACCAAAGCATCGACTTCCTACGTAATCGCTTTCGACCAGCTACGCATGACCGACGTGGAAATTGTCGGCGGCAAGAATGCCTCTCTCGGCGAGATGATCAGCCAACTGGCCGCTTCGGAAGTGCGCGTGCCGGGAGGATTTGCGACAACAGCGGCGGCCTATCGCGAATTTCTTGCCTATCAGGGATTGGCGGAGCGCATCAATGCGGCGCTGGCGCTACTGGATGTCGATGATGTCACGGCCTTGGCCAGAACCGGCGCGCAAATACGCCAATGGGTTGTCGATACGCCGTTTCCGCCGAACCTGGAAATTGAAATCAAGACGCACTACGATGCCCTGGTCGCCGGTGGCAATGCCGATGCCTCATTTGCAGTGCGCTCGTCGGCGACCGCGGAAGATTTGCCGGACGCGTCTTTCGCCGGACAACAAGAGAGTTTCCTGAATATTCAAGGTTATCAGAACATCCTCCACGCGATGAAGGAAGTGTTCGCCTCGCTATACAACGACCGCGCCATTGCCTATCGTGTGCATAAGGGATTCGCCCATGCCGACGTGGCCTTGTCGGCTGGCGTGCAACGCATGGTTCGTTCCGACAGCGGCGCATCCGGCGTGATGTTTACGCTGGATACCGAATCGGGTTTCGACGGTGTGGTCTTTATCACGGCGAGTTTCGGGCTCGGTGAAACGGTCGTGCAGGGTGCCGTCAATCCCGACGAGTTCTATGTGCATAAGGCGACGTTGGCGCTCGGAAAACCGGCCGTCATACGGCGCAGCCTTGGTTCCAAGCTGATCAAGATGGTGTTCACCGATGCCAAACAAGCGGGCCGCAGCACCGCCACCATCGATGTGGCCGAGGTTGATCGCAATCGCTTTGCCCTGACTGACGCCGATGTGCTGGAGTTGGCGCGATACGCAATCATCATCGAGAAACATTACGGCCGCCCGATGGATATCGAGTGGGGCAAGGATGGGCAGGATGGCAAGATTTATATCCTGCAGGCTCGACCGGAAACGGTGAAGTCGCAGGCCGGCGGTGTGATGGAAAAATTCCGCCTCAAGCAGCATGGCAAAGTGCTGACGAGCGGCCGCGCCATTGGCCAGAAAATCGGCGTCGGCGCCGTTCGCCTGGTCAGGGATGCTTCCGAGATGGAGCGTGTCCAGGCCGGCGAT
This sequence comes from uncultured Pseudomonadota bacterium, assembly GCA_903888645.1. Lineage (GTDB taxonomy): Bacteria > Pseudomonadota > Gammaproteobacteria > Burkholderiales > Rhodocyclaceae > CAISUK01. The sequence continues at coordinate 8,038 of CAISUK010000174.1, forward strand.
ATTCTCGTGACCGACATGACCGACCCCAACTGGGAGCCGGTCATGAAGCGCGCGTCGGCCATCGTCACCAATCGTGGCGGTCGGACCTGCCATGCGGCAATCATTGCCCGGGAGTTGGGCATTCCGGCCATCGTCGGTTGCGGCAACGCCACCACGGCGCTGCATGAAGGCGAGTCGGTCACGGTGAGTTGTGCCGAGGGCGATACCGGCTACGTTTACCGTGGAGCGCTGGAGTTCGAGATTAACCGGACAGACGTATCGAATCTGCCGCCCTTACCGGTAAAGATCATGATGAACGTCGGCAATCCGGAACTCGCCTTCGAGTTTTGCCAGATTCCCAATGGCGGTGTCGGTTTGGCGCGGCTGGAGTTTGTCATCAACAACATGATCGGCATTCACCCCAAGGCGATTCTTGATATTGGCCATGTACCGGCCAGCCTGGGTGACGAGATTCGCCGCCGCTCGCGTGGTTACGCCAGTCCGGAAACGTTCTACGTCGAAAAGTTGGTTGAGGGTGTGGCGACGATTGCCGCATCCTTCTACCCGAAACCGGTGATCGTGCGCTTGTCGGATTTCAAGTCAAATGAATATCGCAAGCTGCTCGGCGGCGAAATCTACGAGCCGGAAGAAGAGAACCCGATGCTTGGCTTCCGCGGCGCATCGCGTTATGTGGCGCATTCGTTCCGCGACTGTTTCGAACTCGAATGTCGCGCCATGAAAAAAGTGCGTAACGAACTCGGCCTGAGCAACGTCGAACTGATGGTGCCATTCGTTCGTACGCTTGATGAAGCGCGCAGCGTGGTCGAGCTGCTCGCTGCGCATGGGCTCAAGCGCGGCGAAAACGGCCTGCGTCTGATCATGATGTGCGAGGTGCCCAGCAATGCCATCCTGGCTGATCAGTTTCTGCAGCACTTCGACGGCATGTCCATCGGCTCGAACGACC
>CAISUK010000175.1 GCA_903888645.1 uncultured Pseudomonadota bacterium
CAATCAGGGGCCGTCATGGCCCCTGTTTCGTCTACCCGTCAAACCTATCCGCCGTCCAGAAAATCCGCCGCCAAGTGTGAACGCCGACGAGTGCCGCTGTCATGACGCCGCTAACACCGTCCTGCTTGTGCTGGGAATCATGTTCTCGGTTGTCTTTATTGCCACGATAGCAATCGTTGGGCTGGCGGTATGGGGCTACCTCATGTGGAAGACACGCAAGATTCGCAAGACGATGCGGGAGCAAGCGCCAATCGGCAATCTGATCGAAGGTGAGGCTGTCGTGGTCGATGTCAGGGCATCGGACACCTTTCTGCCGGAGCGACGTCCGGAGGAATGACGCTCAGCTCGGGACAGGGCAGCCGCTGAACTCGCCGAACAAGGATCCAGGATGGAACAGATACTCGACCGACCCAGCTTTTGTAAGTGATGGTGAGCGATGCGCATCCTGTAGTTCTACAATGCCATTCGCAGGCCAATTTTATGGGAGACGTTCATGAAATATCTGATGTTTGTTGCCCTGATCGCACTGAGCAATATGACTTATGCGGAGAGCACTAGTCTGAAAGCTGGGCTCTGGGAAATGAAGATCGTCAGTCAAGTGGTGGACGGTCGCGACATGGCGGTCCAGATGTCCGCTGCCAAGGACAAAATGCAGCAGGCTATGGCCAATATGCCCCCAGAGAAGCGCAAGCAGATGGAGGCAATGATGGGCGGTCAGGGTATGTCCATCCAAAGTCCCGGCAATATGCGGATCTGCGTTAGTGCGGAGATGGCAGCCAGGGATAAGCCCATGGTGGACCCCGAAGGACGGTGCGAACCTGCCAAGGTCAGCCATGGCGGCAACAAGACCACCTACGAGTTCAATTGCAGCACCAATGGAGGCACCATGGTTGGCAAGGGAGAGAGCACGTTGAGTGGTGACACGATGACAAGTCGCTCGGATATGACAATGACAGACGCGCGGGGTCGCCACACGATGCAGAGCGAGTCACAAATGAAGTATCTTGGCGCTGACTGTAAAGGGATCAAGCCCATCGACCAATTGACCAAAGCATCACAGCAAGGTCTTTCCCGGTAACAACCTTGATAGGGCTTGGTTGAGAAAGGCTGGACTCAGGACCGTCTGCGAGCCAAGTTCAACCTTTCGAAACAGGCAAGCGCTCAACTCACGTGCCGTGGTCAGAACCGGCAACCCAGCCCTCCGATACACGGGTCAGGGGATGGGACTGTGGCGGATGAATTTGAGCTGGACGATGTCGTGGGAGTCGAGCAGGCCTAATCGTCAGTACCTTTGACAGAGTACACATGTAAACGGGCACTAATTCATTTGCATCGGGTCGCGAGGAGCGGAGACTTCCCGCAAAATAAGACTATCTGCTATGTCAAGATTTACCGGATTCATTTTCATGGGGAGTTTCGCATGTCGATACAGAGAATCATGGTGAGCGTGGCTACGTGTTTTGCGTGTTGCATGTCTGCTGCCCAAGCCGGCGGCCTGTCCAGCCAACTGATCTTGTCCTCTGCCTGGTGCTCGTTTACCTACAACAAGATCAGTGGTTATTCGAGCACACTGCGGGTACGCTTCAATCCTAACGGCACCTACCGCTATGGCGGCCGCAATGAAGGGCAATCGAGCAATATATACGGTAGCGTCGCTAGCCAGAAAGATGGTGCCGGTGGTGGCAATTGGCGCGTGGAGAACGGCGAATTGTTTCTTTCCGAGGGCGGTCCGTTCCGCCATGTGCCGACACAATTCAAAAGGGACAGCAGCGGCCTTCCCATCATCATCGGTGACGGCAAAGAATATGCAGCCTGCAATTAAGGCGAAAATTCCGTCGGAGCCACGGTAGTGATTATGTAAGCTGATAACCGATGGTCGCTTCGGATCGGAAGGCTGTGTGCGGATGAATTTGAGGTTGATGCGCTATAGTAAAATTGCGGAGAAAGCAGACCTTATAATGTCCGCACTTCAGATTACGTACCGAAACCGCAAATGGAGGCAACAATGACTTGCTCTTATGATAGGAAACCCATGCCATTTTCAGTCAACACCCTAGTCGTGTCCTTGCTAGGCGTGGCCTTGATGTCCGCATGTGCCTCGACGGGCAAGTTTTTTTCCATCGATCCCGCAAAAGAGATCTATTACAAGGACGGTCGTGTCGCGTATTTGGCATCATGCCATTCAGTTGCCTGGGGCCCCTGTTTGGAAAAGGCCGGATTGGTCTGTAGAAATGCCGGGTACACCGTTTTGGAAAAGAGCGACCAAAGAAGTTATGGCGAGGAAAACAAGGAATTGGTCTTTGTTTGCGATGGCAAACCCGACGCCCCGCCCTTATCTTCGGCTGCTGCACCCAAAGCGCTATTTCCTGCTGCTGATTGAAATCTAGTTTCCTGCTCGACAATTCAGTCCGTCGGTTGTGGGGTGCATCGTCGAACTATTGCGCTCAAATTCAGCGATGTCAGCGTAGCACAGCGATTTTATGACCCGATCAGCGCCGAATATTTGTGAAGCAGAGTGCCACGATGGCCGCGATGGTAACTGGTGCAGGGGATGGCACTGTGGCGGATGAATTTGAGCTGGATGACATGGTGGGAGTCGAGCAGACGTAAGAGTCGGTTCCTATGCACGGCCACTGCTGTCCGGTTAAATCGTGAATAGATTCAGTTGGTTGCACGGTACACCCTTTGGTGGAATGTACTCGCTGGCCGGAAAGGCTTGCTGCAAGGGCATTTTCTCGAAAAGGGTGACC
>CAISUK010000176.1 GCA_903888645.1 uncultured Pseudomonadota bacterium
AGGATTTCCGGCGAGAAAAGAACGCGCTGAGCGACTATGCGGGAGAACGACATTCGGGCACGCCACAAGCGGTGCTTCAAGGCCACAACCGACTCGAAGCATGCGCTGCCGGTGGCGCCGAACCTGCTGGCTAGGGACTTCACGCCTGCCGAACCGAATCAGACGTGGAGCGCCGATATGACCTACATCTGGACCGAAGAGGGTTGGCTCGATCTGGCCGTGGTCTTTGATCTGTTCACCAGGGAAGTGGTCGGTTGGTCGATCAAGCCGAGGATGACGGCGGACATCGTTACTGATGCCCCGACCATGGCGTGGTTCGGCCGGAAGCCGGCGTCGGGCGTGATTCGTCCTTCCGACTGGGGAGCCAGTGTCCGAGCCACGCCTTTCAGGCGCGGTTGAACTAGTACGATATGATCGCGAGCATGAGTCGGAAGGGCAATTGCTGGGACAACGCGCCGACCAAGAACTTCTTCAATAGTCTGAAAAATGAGCGGGTGCATGGCACCCGCTACAGCACACGGGCCTCAGCCGAGGCCGATCTGTTCGACTACATCGAACCGTTCTACAACCGGAAACGCCCTCATTCCACGTTCGGCTACGCCTCGCCAGAACAATTCTTCGAAAACTGTATCAGCACTCAGCATGAACAACAATTGGCGGCATAATGCCTTTAGTTTGGAAGACGAAAACCAGAGGGAAGTTCAGCTATGGCAAGCAACTCAAAGCAATCATCAAATAGCTTTACAAAACTCTCTGAATCCTCTAACCGCTTAATTGCAGATGGAAAGCAATCTGAGGCGATTAAGTTGCATCAAGATTGGATTAAGCGCAACCACCAATCGATTGATTTGGGCTTGGTCCATTTTAATCTTGCAGTGATTCTTGATAGTACCGGTGAGTATCATGACGCGCTTTCCCATTTTAGAAGCGCGCTCACTGGAAACTTGGAATTCCAGCTTAAATCAAGGATAAATATTGGCGCAGTACTAAAAAAACTTGGGCAATTGGATGAGGCTATAAGCGAGTGGCGGATAGTCGACGAAAAGACCCATGAAACACCCATAAGGGTAATCGCACTATACAACCTTGGACTTTTGTATTACGAGCAAGGCCGCTGGCGAGACACTGCCGAAGTACTAGAGCGAAGCCTGAAGTTGGATCCACAGCAAGATCAAGTCCTGTATTTGCTAATTTATGCAAGGCAGACAAGTTGCAGTTGGCCAATCTACCCGGAAAATGGTCTCATCGATCAAAGCCGCCTGTTGAAAAACACCTCAGCCATCGCAATGCTGGGCATTACCGATGACCCATCAATTCAACTACAAGCAGCGATCGCTAACTCGAAAACGGTCGCGAAACCTAATGCCCGCATTATCGCCAAACAAAGATACCCCGATCATCAACGGCTACGTATCGGATATCTTTCGTCAAACTTTAACTTTCACCCCGTGGCATTATTGACAGCAGAACTATTTGAGCTCCATGACCGCAAGCGATTTGAGGTGTACGCCTTTAATTGGAGCAAGGACGATGGGTCGGCGATATTAGCTAGAATCC
>CAISUK010000177.1 GCA_903888645.1 uncultured Pseudomonadota bacterium
AGCACGCCGGTGCCGGTGCCGATATCGAAGGCCAGCGTCCTGGCGGGCAACGGTGCCTGGGCGACCAGCGTCAAATATTCACTGCGAACAGGTGAAAATACGCCGTAGTGCGGATGGATCCGGTTGCCGAGCGCGGCAATCGTCACGCCGTTCTTGCGCCATTCGTGGGCGCCGATCAAGCCGAGCAATTCGCGCAGCGATACGACAAAAGCATCCCCAGCGCTGCCATAGGCTTCCTGGCAGGCCTGCTGTACATCGGGAGCGCGGCGCAACGGCACGCTGAAGTCAGCATTGAAAGGCAGGAGCAGCATCCCCAGCGTGCGGGCGCGCTGCGACTGGGCCAGGCGGTGGCGGTGAAAAGCTTCGGCGGGTTCGACTGATTCGAGATTAGTCTTGGGTGGCTTGCCGGCTTTACCCGGCTTGCGCTCGACGCGCCGTGCCATTGCCTGCAGCAACTGCCGAGCGTTCTGAAAATCGCCCCGCCACAGGATGGCCGTGCCCTGGCAGGCTGACTGGTAAGCCGCGTCAGCCGTCATGGTGTCGTCGCCGATGACGACACGTTTGGGTGGCGGGGTGGCGGTCTCCGATCGCCATAAGGCGGAGCGCAGCTCTCCAGCCTCGCTCCAGGTAATAACCGGCTCATCAGTCATGGTGCCGCCTTCAGTGATTGCCGACAGACCGAGGCGGGCCGGAGTCGACTCAAGATAACGGGCATTGCGCCAATGGCACTATCGTTGACAACCTTCGGGCGCTCGAGTCACCGGCCTCTTGTCGGAAGGATCGGCGGCCGGGTCGGCGAAAAGTCGAACACCATGGTAGACCCACCACGCACGCAAGAACCACATGCCGTCCTCTTTGCAAATTTTCTGAAGAGTGCGATCCGCCGGCTCTCTATATATTTTGTGGTCCAGATGATTCTCGCGCATGAGCTGGTAAAGCGCATCGTGAACCAATGAGCCGCGCATGAACGTCAAAGTATCTATGGTCGGGCCCGACGGACCATCCCAAGCGTACCCTTCTGAAATGGTCAATTTTCCCTCGGTGTCGAGAACTATGTATTCCGTGTCAATAGCGGCTTCTGGCTTTATGTCTATTGAGACGGAGTAAGTTTCCTTTAGCTGGTATTTGTAACCACCGTTGTATGCAATACCCTTCATTTGAACCTCACTCAGTGTGGTCGATGGTGAAAAGTTTTACTAGCCGCCTTTAACCGTCCCAGGCCAAATAATTTGTACTTTTCTATGCTGCATCACACAGTCACGAAGGTAAAGATTAATCAGGCTCTGGTAAGGCACCCCTGCTTCAATCGCCATATCCTTGAAGTATCCAACGACATCTTCAGAAAGACGCATCGTAACTGGCTTTTTGAGTTTGGCAGCGTAGGGGTTTCTACGCGATTGCATTTTCGATAAATCGTACTCAGCCTTCATGGTTTTCGCCTCCATAGAACTTGCTTTCCCGTTTTGTCGCTTTGCGTGCCGAAATAATGCGGATCACATTGCCAGCGTCCCGCTCACAGTGGCAGACAAGAAGAAGTCTTGCGCCGCTGCTCATGCCTAGCAATAGAAAGCGGTCTTCGTCGGCAGAGTTTTCGTCATCGTAGAACTGAACCGCAAATTCATCGTAGAAGACCGACTTCGCTTCCTCAAAAGAAACGCCATGCTTCTTGAGGTTTATTGCTGCCTTTGTCGGGTTCAAGTCGAAATTAATCATACGTACATTGTATTTCTGGCATGAGCAATGTCAAGTTGGAGGCAAACGTTTGCGGTTCATCTGACTTTCGTGTCGACCAGCAGGTTGGTTCGCTGCTGCGAGCCCCTGTCGCCCTTGTCTGACGATGACACGTTCGACACGCATATTTCACTGAAGCTCTGCATCAGTGAGGGTTGCCGGGCGTCAAGTCGCAAAATGGGCCAGCCACATGAATTGTCGATAGCTACCCTTGAAAGCTGCTGGCCAGCCAGGTCGGTACAATGACCGCCTGCATAATTCTTTGCAGCCCCTTCGTTTCCCCGCATCGTTAAACCATGACAGACAAGAACCTCGATGTACCCCACCGCGGCCAGGTGTTCACGCCGGCCGAAATTGTCGAGCGGATGATCGGATTGATGCGCCGGAGCGGCCGCATTCTTGAGCCCGCCTGCGGAGATGGTGCTTTTCTGGGCCGCTTGAGCCTGTCGCCCGCACAGCTCGTGGCCATCGAAAATGATCCTGGCGTTGCCCCGCCGAATGCGCTCGTCAGGGATTTTTTTGCTTATCCGGAAACGGAACGGTTCGACACGATCATCGGCAATCCGCCCTACGTCAAGGCGCGCGATATCCTGCCGGAGACGGCGCGTTTATTGCGCTCGCGGCTGCTCAACGGCCACGCCAATCTCTGCCTGCACTTTATCGAAAAATGCGTTCGCCATCTCAATCCGGGCGGTGAGTTGATCTTTATCACGCCGCGCGATTTTCTCAAGGCGACTGGCGCAGCGCAGTTGAATACGTGGCTGTATGACCAAGGCACCATTACCGACATCGTCGATCTGGGCGATGCGCGCATCTTCACCGGCGCGGTTCCAAACTGCGCGATCTGGCGTTTCGAGAAGTGCAACATGTCGCGTCGCACCAGTGACGGCCGGCGCATGATTTGCGCTTCCGGTCAGCTGATGTTTACGCACGGCATCTATTCAGTGCCACTCAAGAAAGTATTTTCGGTTAAGGTTGGCGGGGTGTCCGGCGCCGACGAGATTTATGCCAATGCCGAACTGGGCGATGCCGACTTTGTCTGCTCGCACACGGCGCAGAGCGGCGAATTGCGGCGCATGATCTTTCGCGACGGCGAAGGGCCGTTGCCCTGGCTCGAGCAATTCAAGGAACGGCTGCTGGCGCGGCGTGTCACCGACTTTGACGAGCGCAACTGGTGGAAGTGGGGTCGTCGCCATTTTGTCTCCGAGGCGCCACGTCTCTATGTCAATCAGAAGACGCGCAATCCGCGACCATTCTTTGTCAATGACTGCCGTAACTACGACGGCTCGGTGTTGGCGCTGTTTCCACACCGTCGCGATCTGCCGCTGCCGGCGCTGGCCGACGCCCTCAATGGCATCGATTGGGAGGAACTCGGCTTCGTTTGCGACGGCCGCTTCCTGTTCTCGCAGCGCAGCCTCGAACACGCACCACTGCCGGAAGGTTTTACCGATTGGGCGGTCGGGTTGTAGTCGGGAGTTGGTTCGCCAAGGCTCAGGCGGCGCTGGTGTAACATCGAACAAATAACAATTTCGCGGTAATCCCATGGTTCCCCATCTCACGACTGCACTGACCGGCCCGCTGCTCGAACTGGAAAGTCGTTTCCTCGACAACGCCACGACCATTGAGCAATGGCTGCGTGTGCAATGGCTCGAGCACACGCCGCCTTTTTACGCGTCGGTTGACCTGCGCAACGCTGGCTTCAAGCTGGCACCAGTCGATACCAATCTTTTTCCGGGCGGCTTCAACAATCTCAACCCGGCATTCTTGCCGTTGTGCGTGCAGGCGGCGATGTCGGCCATCGAGAAGATTTGTCCGGAGGCGCGCAACCTGCTGCTGGTGCCGGAGAACCATACCCGCAACCAGTTCTACCTGCAGAACGTGGCGCGGCTGGCGACCATCCTCCAGCACACCGGCCTCAACGTCCGAGTCGGTTCGCTCTTGCCGGAAATCACCGAGCCGACCGTGCTCGATCTGCCCGACGGGCAGAAATTGACGCTGGAGCCGCTACGCCGACTCGGCATCGGCGGCCGTCGCCTCGGCCTTGACGGCTTCGATCCTTGTGCCGTGCTGCTCAACAACGACCTCTCGGCCGGCGTGCCGCTGCTGCTGCAGAACCTGCATGAACAGACGGTACTGCCGCCGCTTAATGCCGGTTGGCATGTGCGGCGCAAGTCGCGCCACTTTGCCGCCTATCAGGAGATTGCCGGCCGTTTCGCCGCAGCGCTGGGCATCGACCCGTGGCTGATCAATCCCGACTTCGGCGTCTGCGGCGAGATCAATTTTCAGGAGCGGACCGGCGAGGAGTGCCTGGCCGCCAATGTCGACATGTTGCTGCAGCGCATCCGCATGCATTACAAGCAATACGGCATCGACAGCAAGCCGTTCGTCATTGTCAAGGCCGACGCCGGCACCTATGGCATGGGCATCATGACCGTTTATGACGCCGCCGAAGTGCGCGGTCTCAACCGGAAACAACGCAACAAGATGAGCGTCGTCAAGGAAGGTGTTCAAGTCACCGAAGTCATCATCCAGGAAGGCGTACCGACTTTCGAAACGGTCGACGAAGGCACCGCCGAGCCGGTGGTGTACATGATCGACCGTTACGTCGTCGGTGGCTTCTACCGGGTCAACACGGCGCGTGGCATCGATGAAAACCTCAATGCCCCCGGCATGCATTTCAAACCGCTTGCCTTCGGCACCAGCTGTTCGCTGCCCGACGGGAGTCTCGGTCCGGATGCGCCGCCGAATCGCTTCTATGCCTACGGCGTGGTGGCGCGGCTGGCGCTGCTGGCGGCGGCGCTGGAATTGGAACGGAGCGCGGCGGAATGAGTCACCAGCAATGAAGTTTGCCTTCATCCTCGATCCGCTCGACCAGCTCAAGGCCTACAAGGATACGAGCATCGCCATGATGCGCGAGGCGGTGCAGCGCGGCCATGAGATATGGACGGTGCAGCGTGAGGCATTGACCTGGCGCGACGGTGTCGTTGCGGCACAAGCGCAGCAGATCTTTCCACAAGCCGACGATCATTCCTGGTACGCGGCTGGAGAGACTGCCAATCGCCCGCTGACCGATTTTGCTGCCGTGGTGATGCGGCAGGATCCGCCATTCGATTTCGAATATGTCACCGCCACGTGGCTGCTCGAACGGGCCGTGGCGGGCGGTGCACGGGTCTTCAACGATCCGCGGGCCATTCGCGATCACTCGGAAAAGATCGCCATCACCGAGTTTGCGCAATTCACTGCGACGACTCTGGTGGCGCGCGCCGACGCTGACATCCAGGCCTTCATCGAGGAACTCGGCGATGTTATTCTCAAGCCGCTCGACGGCATGGGTGGCAGCTCGATTTTCCGCGTCCGCCGCGACGACCCCAATCGCAATGTCATCGTCGAGACGCTGACCGGGCAGTGCATCAGGACCATCATGGCGCAGCGCTACATTCCCGATATCGTTCGCGGCGACAAGCGCATTCTTCTCATCGACGGCAAGGCGGCGCCCTATGCGTTGGCGCGCATTCCCAAGCCCGGCGAAAGCCGCGGCAACCTTGCTGCCGGCGGTACCGGCGTGGCCCAGCCGCTGTCGCCGCGCGATAGAGAGATTGCCGAGACGCTCGCCCCGGTGCTCGCGGCCCGTGGCCTGCTGCTGGCCGGTCTCGACGTGATTGGCGACTATCTGACCGAAATCAATGTCACCAGTCCCACCTGTTTTGTCGAGATTACTCAGCAAACCGGGTTTTCCGTGGCCGCCATGTTCGTCGATGCGCTGGAGGCGCGCGCCTGCCAAGGCGCGCAGCGCTGACCCGGTTACCCCGGTTACCCGGTTACAATGACGTTTCCTTGTTTCGGTGTTGGGCAGCGATGATCGGCATTCTTCTCGTCACCCATTTCGGTCTCGGCGAAACGCTGATTCAGTGCGCTTGTCATGTGCTGAACAAACGACCGGCGCAGATTCAACAACTGGGGGTTGCTGCACAGGACGATCCGCTCGATGCGCTGCCGCTGGCGCGCGATCTGATCCAACTGGTCGACAATGGTCGCGGCGTGCTCGTGCTGACAGACCTTTATGGCGCGACGCCGTCGAACATCGTCCTCAAGCTGCTCGATCCCGGACGCATCGAGGGAATTACTGGCGTCAACCTGCCGATGCTACTGCGCGCCCTGACTTACCGCGACAAGGACATGGAAACCCTGATTGCCCGCAGCGTCGCCGGTGGCCGCGACGGCATCCTGAATATGCTAAAACACTGAAACCATGCCAATACAGGAAATCGAAATTACCAACAAGCTTGGCCTGCATGCCCGTGCATCAGCCAAATTGACCCAGCTCGCCGGCAGCTTTCCCTGCGAAATCTGGATGGAACGCAACAATCGCCGCATCAATGCGAAAAGCATCATGGGCGTGATGATGCTGGCCGCCGGCAAGGGTTCTAAAGTGATTGTCGATACCGAGGGCGAGCGCGCCGATGAAGCCATGGCGGCGCTGATCGCCCTGATCGCCGGAAAATTTGGCGAAGGGGAGTGAGTGAAGCGTGAGGAGTCAGGAGTACGTCATCGCCGCCCGACTGCCGTCCCTCGATGCCGCTCTTTCTCCGCACATGCCCCGCGTGGCCTTTACTCCTCACCCCTCACCCTTCACCCCTCACTCCTGACGCCTCAAAATGACCTTCGCCCTGCACGGACTGGCTGTCTCCTCCGGCATCGCCATTGGCCGGGCCCATCTGGTATCGCACGCGACCCTTGAGGTAGCCCAATACGTTCTGCGTGACCGCGACGTGCCGGGTGAAGTCACCCGGCTCAAGGCCGCTTTTGACGCAGTTCGCAAGGAGTTCGCCACCTTGCGTGGCGAGGCCGGTACGCCAGGTGCCCCGAGCGAACTGGTTGCCTTTGTCGATATTCACGCCATGATCCTCGCCGATCCGATGCTTGAGGAAGCAGCCGGTGCGGCAATCCAGGAGCGTCGTTGCAATGCCGAATGGGCCCTGGCTCAGCAGATGGATCTGCTGGTTGCCCAGTTCGACGAATTCGAAGACGTCTATCTGCGCGAACGCAAGCATGACATCGTCCAGGTGGTCGAGCGCGTCCTCAAAGCGCTGCTCGGCAAACCGCGCAAGCTGAGCAAGCGCAAGGGCGACGAAGAGTTGATCATCGTTGCCCACGATCTCTCGCCGGCCGATACGATTCAGTTCAAGAGTCTGAAAATAGGCGGCTTTGTCACCGACCTCGGCGGCGCCACCTCGCACACCGCCATCGTTGCGCGCAGTTTGGCCATTCCGGCTGTGGTCGGCCTGCACCATGCGCGGCCGCTGGTGCGCGACGACGACCTGTTGATCATCGACGGTCGCCGCGGTGTCCTGATCGTCAACCCGGACGAGCGTATCCTCGAGGAATACCGGTTGCGCAAGAGCGGTCAGGAACTGGAGCGTTCCAAGCTCAAGCGCCTGAAAACGGCGCGATCGGCGACGCTCGACGATGTCGAAATCCAGCTGATGGCCAATATCGAACTGCCCCAGGACATCGAGCAGGTCAGGGAAGTCGATGCTGGTGGCGTAGGTCTGTTCCGCACCGAATTTCTCTTCATGAACCGTGACGAACTGCCCGGCGAAGACGAGCAGTTCGAAGCCTATCGCGCCGTTGCCAAGGCCTTGCCGGGCAAGCCGGTGACGGTCCGTACGCTCGACGTCGGCGCCGATAAGACAGCCCGCGCCATTCGCGGCGCCGAGCGCATCGAGGCCAACCCGGCGCTCGGCCTGCGTGCCATTCGCTACTGCCTGACCGAGCCGCAGATTTTCCTTGCGCAATTGCGTGCCATCCTGCGTGCCTCGCATTACGGCCACATTCGCATGCTGATCCCGATGCTGGCGCATGCCAGCGAGATCGACCAGACCTTGACCCTGATCGAGCAGGCCAAGATGCAACTGCGCGACGACCGGCTAAAGTTCGACGAAGGTATCGAGATCGGCGGCATGATCGAAATTCCGGCGGCGGCGCTGGCGCTCGGTCCTTTCATCAAGCGGCTCGATTTTCTCTCCATCGGCACCAACGATCTCACCCAATACACGCTGGCCATCGATCGCACCGACGAAGCCGTCGCCCATCTCTACGATCCATTGCACCCGGCGGTGCTGCGGCTAGTGCACCTGACCATTCAGACCAGCGCCAAGGCCGGCGTGCCGGTTGCCGTCTGCGGTGAAATGGCCGGCGACCCGGACATGACGCGGCTCCTGATTGGCATGGGGCTGCGCGAATTCTCCATGCATCCGTCGCAGATTCTCACTGTCAAGCAGCAGGTTCTCAAGTGCGACGCAGCCGAATTGAATACCCGTGTCGGACGCTTGTTGCGCCTCGACGAGCCGGAACGGCTGCGCGAGCATCTGGCCCGACTTGACGATTGAAGCCAGTGCGTCAATTGACACCATGACAAAGGAAAAAAGCGGCGTCGGACCAGTCGTCGCACAGCGGGCGCATTTCGCCGCGCCGCTGAAACTGCGCAGCGGCGGCGTGGTGCCGGCCTATGATCTCGTTTTCGAAACCTACGGCACGCTTAACGCCGCGAAGTCGAACGCCATACTGGTTTGTCATGCCTTGTCCGGTAACCACCACGTCGCCGGCCACTATGCCGACGATCCGGGCAGCCTCGGTTGGTGGGACAACATCATCGGCCCGGGCCGGCCACTCGATACGGACCGTTTCTTTGTCGTCGGTGTCAATAATCTCGGTGGTTGTCATGGTTCGACCGGGCCGTCGAGCATCAATCCGGCGACCGGCAAACCCTGGGGCGCCGACTTTCCGCTGATGGCGGTCATCGACTGGGTGCAGGCGCAGGCACGACTCGCCGACCGGCTCGGCATCGATGCCTGGGCGGCGGTGATCGGCGGCAGCCTGGGTGGCATGCAGGCGCTGCGCTGGACCATCACTTATCCTGAGCGCATCCGTCATGCCCTGGTCATTGCCGCGGCGCCCAAGTTGACGGCGGAGAATATTGCCTTCAACGAAGTGGCGCGCCAGGCCATTCTGACCGACCCCGAGTTCCATGGCGGCCACTTCTACGAACACGGCGTCAAGCCGGTGCGCGGCCTGCGCCTGGCGCGCATGCTCGGCCACATCACCTATCTTTCCGACGACCAGATGGCGGAGAAATTCGGCCGGCGCCTGCGCCACGGCAAGTTCTCGTATGACTATGACGTCGAGTTCGAGGTTGAATCCTACCTGCGTTATCAGGGCGATAAATTCGCCGGCTACTTCGACGCCAACACCTATCTGCTGATGACCAAGGCGCTCGACTATTTCGATCCGGCGCGCGAGGATGATGGCGATCTCACTGCCACGCTGGCACGTACCAAGGCCGGCTTCCTGGTCGTCTCGTTCACCACTGACTGGCGCTTCAGTCCGGCCCGCTCCAAGGAAATCGTGCACGCCCTGCTGGCCAACGGGCGCGACGTTTCTTACGCCGAAATCGACCTCAATTCGGGCCACGATTCCTTCCTGATGGCCGACCCGCAATATCACGCCATCATCGATGCCTACTTGAAAAACGTCACGCTATGACCAACTCGCTGGGAAGGGCTGATTTCGACGTCATCGCCGGCTGGGTCAGGCCAGGTGAAAAGGTGCTCGATCTCGGTTGCGGCGACGGTTCGCTGCTCAAGCAACTGATCGCCGAGCGCGGCGTACGCGGCTGGGGCGTCGATATCGAAGATTCCAATGTGCTGGCGACGATGAAGAACGGCATCAACGTCATCCAGAGCGATCTTGAGCAGGGACTGGCCGGTTTCGCCGATGCTGCTTTCGATCTGGTGGTGTTGTCGCGGACCTTGCAAACCGTTCGCCACACTCAGGGCATTCTCATTGAGATGCTGCGCGTCGGCCGCGAAGCCGTGGTGTCTTTCCCCAACTTTGCCTACTGGAAGAACCGCATGGCCATTCTCAACGGCCGCATGCCGGTGTCGGAAGACTTGCCCTACCAGTGGTTCGACACGCCCAACGTGCGCTTCTTCACCCTGCTCGATTTTGAAACACTTTGCGACGAAATGGGCATCATCCGCCGCGAACGTCAGGTGCTCGATGAAAAGGGCAATCTGGTCACTGAAGAGCCGAATTTTCTTGGCAGCCTCGCCGTCTATCGGATTGGCCGCGGCTGAGCGCCGAGAAGATTCAGTTTCGCCCGACTCCCGACCCAACCGGTCGTCGCCCCGGCGCAGGCCGGTGCCCAGTTCGTTTAACTGATTCTTGTCATCGAGATCGGCGCGATGTCCTGGATTCCCGTCTGCGCCGGTATGACGGCCTTGATGGTTGCGGCAACAAATTCAAAGCCTCTGACCCGCGAACGCTGCGATCTGGCGGCGGCAATGCTTCGCGCGCCATAGGGCAAAAAAACGGCGGCATCCGTAACAGATGCCGCCGTTTTTCGCAGACAGGCCGACAGGCTTGTTAGCGCGATGCTTTCAGCAATGTCGCCTGGGTGGCGGAGCGATTTTCCTGGTTGACGACTAGAACGCCCAGGGCTGGAGTATGACGCCATTCACTGGGGTCGATCGTCACTGGCTCCAAAGTGCTTGCCCCGGGTGCAAGTTCCACCCAGTCACCGTTCGAGATAGCCGGCGTGAAGGCGTTGAATGCCGCCTTGCCCGGAACGGTATTCTTCACGCCGTCCCAGTTCCATGAATATGCCTGGTAAGTCAGCCGCGGGTTGGCCGGAGACAAGCCGAGGTCGGTTGTAAAGACCGGTAGCAATATCGTTGAGCTGTCAGTCAGAGTATTGGGCAGGAAGCGCATTTTGATCCCACCCGTTTTCAGGTCCTGCACGCCAACTATGACCTCCCCACTGTAGGTACCCGTAGTAAGTGCGCCGTAATCGAAGCTGAAAACGTCGTAGTCGGGTACGCCGTCGTCGTTGGTGTCGATGTAGAGATCGACTTCACCGGCAGCGGCCGTGCTGAAACGGTCGAAGGTATTGACCGCGAAGACCAGCATTTGCCTATATGGGTCAGCCGCCGATGGGTACGGGAAGCCCTGAACGCCGACAGCCCGTATGTCGAACGGCGCGGCGCCTTGGGGGGTACCGGCAAGACCCCATGCGTAGAAGTCAGCGTAGGCCGTCTTGGCCGCAGCGTTGTCGTTCTTCAGCTTCACCGTGGTTGCCGGACGACGCGGGCTCAGGTTGCTGGCGAACTCTGCCGACAACTTCGAGCGGGCACGTTCTACCAGATAATACGGCAGGTTCAGCGCGACACCGTTGTTGTCCGAGGCACTTGCTGGCGCCAGAGTCACCAGGCCGGCGACCTCGTTGAAGCCACTCGAATCACCGGCAGTGGCGCCTGGAACCGAAAGCGTTACCTTGATCGACTCAGTCTCTCCGCCGCCGATGGTGACCGAAGAGTCGCTCAATGTCACTGTGTGCGGATCGCCAGCGGCGGCAGGGGCGGCTGTGATATTGAACTTGGCCCGCCGATGTCCCTTGTTGGTGATGCGTAATAGCCGGGTAGCCTGGTAGTTGCCGGTGAACTCGGCGAAGCCGAACGAGATCGCCGTCGCGGTCGGATCTTCAGCGATCGAGACCACCGTTTGCGTGGTAGTCGCGCCGATCGGCTGAACCAGGCCCGATCCTTCGATGCGTGCGGCATAGTCTGGCAGCTTGGACGGATCTGCAGTTTGCGTGATGGCCGCAGCCAGTGCCCGTTCGCTCCAACCAGGGTGTGCCTGCGTGGTCAATGCGGCGACACCGGCTACATGCGGAGCGGCCATCGAAGTTCCGCTCATCGCTTCGGTGTCGTAACCCGAGGCGACCTTGGTTGAGAACACCGAAACACCGGGTGCGGAGACCGAGGGTTTCAAGGCGCTGTCGCCGACCCGTGGGCCGCCC
This sequence comes from uncultured Pseudomonadota bacterium, assembly GCA_903888645.1. GTDB lineage: Bacteria > Pseudomonadota > Gammaproteobacteria > Burkholderiales > Rhodocyclaceae > CAISUK01. Next base: position 11,588 of record CAISUK010000177.1, read on the forward strand.
GAGCTAAAGTCGGCAGCTGTGCCGACGAAAGTGTTGCTCAGCGTGGTCGATGCCAGTGTTTCAGCGGTGGACCCAATCAGCGCGGCGGCATCGCTCGGCTGAATGCCGAGGAACGGAATAGTCACAGTGGGAATGGCACCTTCATATATGCCATAGCCGAGCCCGTTGTTGATCAGCGCCACCGCTGCCGCGCCGGCTGCCTGACCGAAAACCGCGCGATCGATTCGCGCGCAGGTTCCGCGCAGAGTAACGACCAGCTTCCCTGTGGTGCCCGCGTATTCGCTTTCGTTGCAGCCAAGCGAGACCGAGCCATCCGCGTTGTGCAGAACTACAGTTTCAAGCTGTCCCGACGGTAGCGCAACGCCGTTGGAAACTTGGGCATTGATCGTGGCGCCACCGTTCAGGGTAAGGATTGCACCGGGGAACGTGGGCCGACCGTCAACTGCCGCAACGCTGATCACACCGTCGGCGGCGCCTGGGGCACCGGAGATGTAGGGCGCGGGGCCGGAATTACCGGCGGAAGCGACGACGATCACGCCGGCAGCAGCGGCAGCCGTGGCCGCCAGGGAGTCTGCCGAATCGGCCGAACCGAATGCCGAACCCAGCGACATGTTGATCACATCCATATCGTGGGTGACCGCCCAGTCGATGGCGTCTACTACAACATCGGTCGAGCCGGTGCAGCCAAAGACGCGCACAGCATAAAGATCGGCCTTGGGGGCCACGCCCGGCCCGATGCTGAATGCGTTGGCGGCGTAAGCCGCCGCATCGTACGTGCCGCTATAGGTCTTGCCGGCGCTGGTTACGCCGAATCCTGCGACAGTACCGGCGACGTGGCTGCCATGTCCTGCCGAAGCGCAGTCAAGCGGGTTCGCATCGGGTACTGGGGTCTTGTACCAGTCGTAGTCATCACCGACCAGGTCGATGCCGCCTTTGACCTTGGGCGCACTCGCGCCGAAAAGCGCCGGATCGGCCGGCAAAGTGCTGTTCGCTGCGGCCGTAGCGAATGCGTCCGGGGTTCCCGGCCCGCCGAAGTTGGCATGGGTGTAATCGATACCGCTGTCGATGATCGCCACCTTGACGCCTTCGCCGCGGAAACCATGGGTCGATTGCCACACCGCCGGAGCCCCGATATACGGCACCGTAATGGCGTTGTTACGCTCATGGCGGGCGACGCGCAAAACGCTGACGACGCCCGGCAATGCGGAAATGGAAGCGATTTTGGAAGGGTGCACCTCGATCTTTATGCCATTCAAGGCACCGTGGAAATGCCCCAGCACCTTGGCGCCGTGGCCCTCAAGCTGGGGACGTATGATGTCGTGCTGGGCGCGGACGCGATTCACGACATTTTCATGTTCGGTGCTGTCAATGGTATGAGTCGGGGAAAGCGTGCGCGCGGCTGCCAGGGAATTTTCCGACATCACCACAACTACCTTGACCGCTTGCTCGGCGCGGGCACTGAGCAACCGCGACACATCGGCGTTCTGCGCGCCGTCATATTCGCGGAAACGACTTGCCGAATTCTGTGCCATTGCCGCATCGGCGCCGAATGCGGCGACAGTAACGAGTAGACCTATTTTTGCTATTGCCTGTGCTATCGACGAGCGACCTGTTTTGCCCGAACGCGCCGAGTCTGGAAATCCTGATTGCATCGGAATACCTCCCATTGATTTTGTGGAGCACTCGGACTCTTGCGTACCCGGGTGCGTTCGGCAACTCTCCAGCCCTTGCAGAACATCCAGCTGCCCGGTTCAAGTTTCTGCAGCCGGAAAATCCGGACGCACGAGTCACCAAACGATACTTTATCTCAAAATCATTTAATTTGTAATTATCCGAAAGTACTAATACCAAAGTAGGGGGTATCCCCTGCGCCGATTATTGCGGCTGCATGATTGCAGCTCGCGCTTGGCTCAAACCACTGCTCAAAGCAGGCCTTCAATATCCCGTCCGATTTTCTCCGGCGTGTCGGTAGATGCGTAGCGCTTCAGCACGTTGCCGCTTCGGTCGACGAGAAATTTGGTGAAATTCCATTTGATCGACTCGCTGCCGAGGAGGCCTTTCTGTTCGGTCTTGAGGTATCGGTAGAGCGGGTGGGCATGGTCGCCATTGACGTCGATCTTGGCAAAGAGCGGGAAGCTGACCTCGTAATTGAGCGTGCAGAAGTCTCTGATTTCCGCCGCGTCGCCCGGCTCCTGGTGGCCGAACTGGTCGCAGGGAAATCTGAGTATGGTCAATCCCCGTTCCCGATACTGGCGCCACAGTGCTTCCAGTCCTCGGTACTGCGGTGTGAAGCCACATTTGCTGGCGACATTGACGATCAGCAGCACTTGGCCGCGATAGACGTCAAGCCGGCATTCCTCGCCATCGAGGGTCGTGGCCGAAAAGTCATAAATTTCCATGGCATCTCCTTTGCAGTGTGGTGGCAAGCTTCATGTTCGGCGGAAGCGCCTACGATGGTTTCACGTGGCGCGGCATGATCGTTTACTATCTCATCTCTAGCTAGTTCCCAGAGCGAACAAAAGGAAATTGTGCATGACTGATGTCAATGCAAGTCAGCGCTGGCGCTTTTTCCGCGCCGGCGGCTTCGATCAGGTTCGCCTCGACACCGGTGCCGAATTGCTGGCTATCGGCAACCTCGACCAGAAACTTTGGGTGGCGTTGTCGTGCCCGACGACGGGCATCGAGTTCGATACCCGTACCCTGACGCTGCTCGACAGCGACGGCGATGGCCACATCCGCGCGCCGGAGTTGATTGCCGCGACGCAATGGGCCGGCGCCCGCCTCAAGGACGTCGAGACCCTCGCAGCAGGGCTGTCCGGTGTGGCGCCGGCCGCCATCCGCGAGGACGACGAGGAAGGGCGCCGGCTGGCCGCTGCCGCCCGCGTTCTTGCTGGCGAACTCGGCAAGAGCGAACAGGATGTACTCTCCGTCGAAGAGGCGAGCGCCGCCGAGGCGCGGCGGCAGGCTCGACTTGACGCAGAGTGGGAGGCGCTCCGCAACGACGCTTTGCCGCTCGGAGAAAACACCGAGGCGGCCTGCTCCGCCGCACAGGCAGTAGCCGACAAGATTGACGATTACTTTACCCGCTGCCGATTGGCGGCGTTCGACAGCCGTGCCGCCGCCGCGCTCAATGCCGACGAGGACGCCTTCAAGTTGCTTGGTGCCGGATCCTTGCAGACAGAATCACCAGCTATCGCGGCGCTGCCGCTGGCGCGCATCGAGGCCGGCAGTGCTTTGCCCCTCGACGTCGGCGTCAATCCGGCCTGGGCGGCGCGGATCATGGCTTTGCGCGATCTCGCAGTGGAACCGCTGCTGGGCGAACGACCGAGTTTGAGCGAAGCGGATTGGCAACTCGTGCTAGAGAAGCTTGCCCCGTTCGCAGCATGGCAGGCGGCCAAACCGGCGGCATCGAGCGGCGAATTGCCGGCCGAGGCCAAGGCTGCGCTGGATCTCGAGCGCCTCGCCCGTTATGTGCGTGACCTGCTGCCCTTGGCCAATAACTTCGTCGCCTTTCGCGATTTTTATACGCGTCAGGGCAAGGCCACATTTCAGGTCGGCACGCTCTATCTGGACGGCCGTAGCGCCGAGTTGTGCGTGGCCGTCAGCGATGCCGGCAAGCATGCGGCGCTGGCCGGGCTGTCGCGCATCTGTCTGGTCTATTGCGATTGTGCGCGCCCCGGCGGGGTGAAGACGACCATAGCTGCGGCCTTTACCGCCGGCGATTCCGATCAGTTGATGGTTGGCCGCAACGGCGTGTTCTATGATCGCAAGGGTCAGGACTGGAACGCCACGATCACCCGCATCGTTGACCATCCAATTAGTTTGCGCCAAGCCTTCTGGTCGCCCTACAAGCGACTCGCGCGAATGCTTGGCGAGCAGTTGCAGAAGATCGCTGCCAGCAAGGCCACTGCCGTAGAAACGCAGATGGCGACGACCGCCGGCGCCGTGGGCAAGAAGGTCGAGGCGATCCCTGCGAAGCCGGCAACGCCCGCCACCCCGGCCCAGCAGGCGTTTGATGTCGGCAAGTTCGCTGGCATATTCGCGGCGATCGGCCTGGCCGTTGGCGCACTGGGCACGGCGGTCGCATCGGTGGTCACCGGCATGCTCGGGCTGCGCTGGTGGCAAATGCCTCTGGCATTCGGCGGCTTGCTCCTGGCCATCTCCGGACCCGCCGTGGCGCTGGCGTGGTTCAAATTGCGGAGCCGCAATCTCGGCCCGATTCTCGACGCCAACGGCTGGGCGATCAACGCCCGGGCGCGCATCAACATTCCCTTTGGCACTTCATTGACCGGCCTGGCCAAACTCCCGGATGGCGCCGAGCGCGCATTGACCGATCCCTACGCGGACAAGCCAACGCCGTGGGGATTTTATTTCGTCGTGCTGGTCATCGCCTTAGCCGTTCTCATCGCCATGCTCAAGCAAGGATCGTCATGAAGTTCTGCATCATTCCAGTCACCGCCTTCGAACAAAATTGCACGCTCCTTTGGGACGAATCGACCATGAAGGGCGCCGTCGTCGATCCCGGCGGCAATCTGGAACGCATCGTCGCCGAGGCACACAAGCAGGGCGTCACGATCGAGAAAATCCTGCTGACGCATGGCCACCTCGACCACGCTGCCGGTGCGGCGGCGCTATCGAAGCAACTGGACGTGGCGATCGAAGGACCGCAGGAAGACGAGCGTTTCTGGCTCGAAAAACTGCCGGCGCAGTGCGCTAGTTACGGCTTCCCGGCTGTGGAAGTTTTTGAGCCGGAGCGCTGGCTGAAACAGGGCGATACCGTTGCCGTGGGTAACGAGACACTGGAAGTGCACCATTGTCCCGGCCACACGCCGGGCCATGTAGTGTTCTTCCACGCCCCTTCGCGGGTCGCCATCGTTGGCGACGTGCTGTTTCAGGGCTCCATCGGCCGCACCGATTTTCCCCGCGGCGATCATGACACGCTGATCCGCTCGATCCGGGAGAACCTCTGGCCACTTGGCGACGACGTCAGTTTCATCCCCGGCCACGGCCCGGTGTCGACCTTCGGCGCCGAGCGGCGCAGCAATCCCTTCGTCGGCGACGGCATTTGACTCGTCGCTAGGAGCGCATCGGAAAATGACATGAAAAAGATCGGCATTGCATTTGGCATCGTCATTGCCATCTTGGTGCTCGGCATCGCTTACGTAGCCGCCACCTTTGATGCCAATCGCATCAAGAGCGAACTCGCTCAGGCGGTCAAGGACAGCAAGCAGCGCACACTGCAGATCGACGGTGATCTGTCGCTTTCGTTCTGGCCGAATGTCGGCGTCAAGCTTGGTCACACAACGCTTTCCGAGCACGGCAGCGAACAGGTTTTTGCCGCCATCGATTCGGCGCGCGTCGCCGTCGCCGTGATGCCGCTGCTGTCGAAACAACTGGTGGTCGATACCGTCGAACTCGCCGGCATCAAGGCAACGCTGGTCAAGCACAAGGACGGCACGCTGAACATCGACGACCTGCTGTCAAAGGACAAGACGGAGAGCCAGACGGTCCGCTTCGACGTCACCGGCATCAAGATCAGCAATGCCCAGCTGGATTGGCGCGACGAGAAGAGCGGCCAGACGATGACCGTCGCCAAGCTCGACCTGAGTACCGGGCGCATCGCCAACGCCGCCAGCGGCAAGCTCGATCTCTCGGCCCACTTGGTTGCCAACCAGCCTAAGAGTGAAGCCGATTTGCAACTCAGCGGCCAGTACGATTTCGATATCGAGCAAAAGCGCTTCGGCTTGGCCAAGCTCGAAGCGACCGTCAAGGGCGAACTGGCTGGTGTCAAGGGCCTCGACCTGCAGATCAATGCTGGCGCACTGCAAGCGCAGCCGGCAAAGCAGGCACTTACTGCGGAGTCGCTGGTGGTGTCGGCAATAGGCAAGCAGGGTAACGACAATTTCGACGTCAAGCTCGACGTGCCAAAGTTGACCGTGACGCCCGAGCAGGCCGGCGGCGACAGTCTGACGCTTACCGCGATACTCAATGGCGCCCAGCGCAATGCCAGCGTCAAGTTATCGCTGAGCGGCGTGGAGGGCTCGGCGAAGGCGATCAAGGTCAACAAAATGGTGCTCGATGTCGACGCAAAACAGGGCGAGGCATCGCTCAAGGGCGCATTGCAATCGACCTTCGCCGCCAACCTGGATGCGCAGACAGTCGAACTGGCGAAGTTTTCCGGCGTGCTCGATATCGTCCATCCGCAGATGCCGATGAAGAGTCTGAAGTTGCCGCTTTCCGGAAGCGCGCGCGCCGATCTTTCCAAACAGACGGCCGCCGCCAGCTTCGCCACACAGTTCGATGAAAGCAAGATTGCCGCGAAATTCGACATCGGCAAATTTTCACCGTTGGCGCTGGGATTCGATATCGATATCGACCGCCTGAACGTCGACAAGTATCTGCCGCCGAAATCGGCAGCGACGAAACCACCCGCCGGCGACAAGGGCGACGACAGGCTCGACTTCTCAGCGCTGAAGAGCCTCGATGCGCACGGCACGTTGAAGATCGGTGCCTTGCAATTCGCCAATGTCAAAGCCGCCAATATCCGCCTCGACGTCCGCGCCGCCGGCGGCAAGCTCGACATCGCGCCCCTCTCGGCAAACCTTTACGGTGGCGCTCTATCGGGCAACGCTTCGCTCAATGTCAATGGCAATGCCGTGGCGCTGAAGCAGACTTTGTCGAACATCAATATCAATCCGTTGATGGTCGATCTCGCCGGCAAGGATCTGGTCGAGGGCCGCGGCAATGTCGCACTCGACATCAACAGTCGCGGCGAAAGCGTCACCGCCATCAAAAAGGCGCTGGCCGGCAGCGCCGGGGTCAATCTCAAGGATGGCGCCCTCAAGGGCATCAACCTGGCGCAAACGCTGCGTGACGTGAAGGGCAAGCTCGGTGCCAGACAGGACACGACGCAGCAGGCCAACAAGGCCGACAAGACCGATTTTTCCGAACTCTCGGCGTCCTTCAAAATCTCCGCTGGCGTCGCCCACAACGAGGATCTGGCAATGAAGTCGCCCTTCATCCGGCTCGGCGGCAGCGGCGATATCGACATCGGCAACGCTGCCATGAACTACTTGGCCAAGGCCAGCGTCGTCAACACGGCCGGCGGTCAGGGTGCCAAAGAGCTCGATCAGCTCAAGGGCCTGACCGTGCCGGTGCGCGTCACCGGCCCCTTCGACAACCTGTCGTTCAAGCTCGAACTGGCCAGCCTCGTCAGCGATGCCGCCAAGGCAAAAGTGGAGGAGAAGAAGCAGGAAGTTAAGCAGAAAGCCGTCGATCAGCTCAAGGGGCTGCTGCGCAGATAGGGATGGCTCCAGCCGGACGAAGTTCGGTAATCGTAGTAGAACAATAGAGCGCGTGCATTTCATAAAATTCGCCTGATCATCATTGCGAAAAATGAGGAGGAAACCATGAGCATTACCCGCCGCCGCTTCGTCGGCACGCTGGCATCAACTTTGGCATCGCTGCCCCTGGTTGGCTTGGCGCGGCATGCCCACGCTGCCGAGCCGTTGAAAATTTCTCACCAGTTTCCCGGTGGAACGCTCGAGGCTGGCGATTTCCGCGACCGACTCTGTCGCAAATTTGCCGCCGAAGTGGAAGCGCGCACCAAGGGCGCGTTGAAATTCCAGATCTACCCCGGCTCGTCGCTTATGAAGACGGTGGCGCAATTCTCGGCGCTCCGCCACGGCGCGCTGGATATGACGCTATATCCGATTCCCTATGCCGGCGGCGAAGTCCCGGAGCTCAATATCGGCCTCATGCCGGGCATCGTTACCTCCTACGAGCAGGGCGCCAAGTGGCGCAATGCCGAGGTGGGCAAGGCGCTCACCGACCTTCTCGCCGACAAGGGCATCGTCATCGTCAGCTGGATCTGGCAGGCCGGCGGCGTCGCCAGCCGCGCTGCGCCGCTGGTCAATCCGGAAGATGCCAGAGGCATGAAAGTGCGCGGCGGCAGCCGCGAGATGGACCTGATGCTGAAGGCTGCCGGCGCCGCCGTGCTGTCGCTGCCTTCGAACGAAATCTACGCGGCGATGCAGACCGGTGCCGCCGACGCGGCGATGACCTCCTCGACCAGCCTGATTTCCTTCCGGCTTGAGGAGGTTTCGAAGTACCTGACCACCGGCCGCAACAAGGCGTATTGGTTCATGCTCGAGCCGCTGTTGATGTCGAAGGAAATCTTCGACAAGCTGCCTCGCGACCAACAGCAGATCATCCTGCAGGTCGGTGTCGAGATGGAAAAGTTTGGCACCGAGCAGGCCAAGATTGATGACAAGCTGGTCGCCGACATCTACGCCAAAGCCGGCGCCAAGGTGGTCGACCTCGACCAGGCGACGGTCGCCAAATGGCAGGCGCTGGCGCGCGAGGCCGCCTGGAAGGATTACGCCGCCAAGTCGCCCGGCTGCGCCCGCATCCTGCAGTTGGCTGAGAAGACCCTGTGACCCATGGTTTCGATCCGCGGCCGCCAAAAGCGGCCGGGGGTTTGCTTGGCCTGCTGGAGCGGGCGATGCACTTCACCAACCAGGCGATTCTGGTGCCGTGCATGCTGGCTTTGCTGGCGGCCGCCGGCGTACTCACCTATAGCGTGCTCGCCCGATACTTTTTCAAGATTCCCACCGACTGGCAGGACGAAGCGGCCGTATTCCTGCTGGTCGGCGCCACCTTCCTCTCCGGCGCTTACCTCCAGTCGGTGCGCGGCCACATCGGCATCGAAGCGATGTCAGGGCTCCTGCCGGCGGCAATCAATCGCTGGCGCCTGATTGTCGTCGACGCCATTTCCGCTGCTTTCTGCCTGTTCTTCTCGTGGAAATCCTGGACGCTACTGCATGAAGCGTGGAGCGAGGGCCAGACGACCTCGTCGAGCTGGTCGCCGCCGCTGTGGATTCCCTATTCGCTGATGGCGGTGGGCATGAGCCTAGTGGCCTTGCAACTGCTGTTGCATCTGGCGGCGCGGTTGGCGGCGAGTCCGGCAAACGAAGGGCCGCGATGACCTTGCTGACGCCGCTGAGCCTTGGCCTTGCCTATGGCAGCACGACCCTGCTGGTAATGCTTTCCGGCATGCCGATCGCCTTCGCCCTGGGCAGTGTTGCGCTGACTTTCATGTATTTTTTCATGCCGGCAGCGAGCCTCAATATGGTGACGCAGAACGTCTATGAAGAAATTGCCAACATCACGCTGCTCTCTGTACCGCTGTTCATCCTCAAGGGCGCCGCCATCGGCAAATCGCCGGCCGGCCGCGATCTTTACCTCGCCCTGCATGCCTGGATGCACAAGATTCCTGGCGGTCTCGGCATCGCCAACGTCTTCGCCTGCGGCCTCTTCGCGGCGATGGCCGGCTCCAGCCCAGCCACCTGTTCAGCCATCGGCAGCGCCGGCATTCCGGAGATGCGTTCGCGCGGCTACTCCGGTGGTTTTGCCGCCGGTCTGATCGCCGCTGGCGGGACGCTGGGAATCCTGCTGCCGCCGTCGATCACGATGATTCTTTACGCCGTCGCCGCCGAGCAGTCGCTTGGCAGGCTGTTTCTCGCCGGGATTGGTCCGGGCGTGTTGATGGTGGCGCTGTTTTCGTTTTACGCGGTGTGGCGCTACCGGCTGGAATATCGCGCTGCGGCGGCGACCCATGCCGCCGGCGGGGCCAAGTCGGCCTATCTCGACAGCCATGTTTATACGCTGCGCGACAAGGTCGAAATGCTGCCGCGGGTGCTGCCCTTTGTCATTCTGCTGATCGGCGTCATGATCGCGCTCTACGGCGGCTACGCAACGCCTTCGGAAACCGCCGGGCTCGGCGCCATCCTGGCGCTGCTGCTGGTGGCGATCGTCTATCGGCTTTGGCGACCGAAGGATCTGGCGCCGTTGCTGTCGAGCACCCTGCGCGAATCGACCATGTTGATGTTCATCGTCGGCATGTCGCTGCTCTATTCTTATGTCATGAGCTACTTGCACATAAGCCAGTCGGCCGCCGAGGCGATCGTCGCGCTCGGCCTTTCCAAGTGGGCGCTGCTGACGACTATCCTGTTGATGGTGATGGTGCTTGGTTTCTTCCTGCCGCCGGTATCGATCATCCTGATGATGGCGCCTATCATCCTTCCGCCCCTGAAAGCCGCCGGCTTCGATTTGATCTGGTTCGGTATCGTCATGACCATCGTTATGGAAATGGGCCTGATTCATCCCCCGGTCGGACTCAATATCTTCGTCATCAAGAACATCGCCCCAGATATTCCGCTCAAGGACGTGATCTGGGGCGTCATGCCCTTCGTCGGCCTGATGTTGCTTGCCATCGTTCTATGCAGCGTGTTACCCGGTATCGCCACCGCCCTTCCCGACGCCGTGATGGGCGTCTCCACCAAATAACAGAATTTAGCAAAATGGATAATCTCTACGAAATTCTCGCCGCGCGTTTTCCCCGCGATCCCGATGCATCCTGCATGATCCTGGCTGACGGCCGGGTGTGGACCTACGGCGACGTGCGCCGCGCCAGCAGTCGCATCGCCGGCTTGATCGCCGCGCTCGGGTTAAAGGCCGGGGACCGTGTCGCCGCCCAGGTGGAGAAGACGCCCGAGTCCATGGTGCTCTACCTCGCCACGCTACGCGCCGGTATGGTCTTCCTGCCGCTCAACCCCGCCTACCAGCGTCATGAGCTCGAGTATTTCCTCAATGATGCCAAGCCCGGACTGTTCGTCTGCCGGCCACAGTTGCGCCCCCTGGCAAATGAACTGACCCAGCAGGCCGGCGTGCCGCATTTGCTCGAGATTGATGACAATGGCAAAGGTTCGCTGATCGATGCCGCCGCACCGTTCGGCGATGACTTTGCGACAGTTCAGCGTCATAGCGGCGACCTTGCTGCCATTCTCTACACCTCGGGCACGACCGGAAGGTCCAAGGGCGCGATGCTGACGCACGGCAACCTCGCCGTGAATGCGCGCACGCTCCATGCATTCTGGCACTTCCAGCCGGGTGACATGCTGCTGCACATGCTGCCGACTTTTCATGTCCATGGCTTGTTCGTCGCCATCCACTGCGTCCTGCTCAATGGCTCGGCGATGCTCTTCGAAGCGAAGTTCGACGCCAAGCGGGCGCGGCAACTGCTGCCACAAGCCACTGTTTTCATGGGCGTGCCGACCTACTACGTGCGTCTGCTCGGCGAGCCCGGTTTCGATCATGACAGCTGTCGGCATATTCGTCTGTTTGTTTCCGGTTCGGCACCGCTGCTTCGGGAAACCTTCGACGCGTTTATCGAGCGCACTGGTCACACCATTCTCGAACGTTATGGCATGACGGAAGGCGGCATGTTCACCTCCAATCCCTATGTCGGCGAGCGGCGCGGCGGCACCGTCGGTTTCCCCTTGCCCGGCACCGAGGTGCGCATCGTCGATGACGACGGCAAGGTCTGCAAAACCGGTGTCATCGGCAACATCCAGGTGCGCGGCGACAACGTCTTCGTCGGCTACTGGCAGATGCCGGAAAAGACTGCCGAAGAATTTACTGCCGACGGCTGGTTCAAGACCGGCGATGTGGGCCGGCGCGACGGGCACGGCTACATCGCCATCGTCGGCCGCTCGAAAGACCTGATCATCAGCGGCGGCCTCAACGTCTATCCGAAGGAAATCGAGGACATGATCGACGCCTTGCCAGGCGTCGCCGAATCGGCGGTCATCGGCTTGTCCCACGCCGATTTCGGCGAGTCCGTGAATGCCGTTGTCGTGCGGCAGAAGAATGCTGCCGGCGCCATACTTACGCAAGCTGGCGTTATCGCTGCGCTGAAAGGCGAACTCGCCAACTTCAAGATCCCCAAGCGCGTCTTCGTCGTCGACGACCTGCCGCGCAATGCCATGGGCAAGGTGCAGAAGAACGTCTTGCGGGAACGTTATTCCTGAGTGCTTGCAGCAATGCCGCCGGCGCGGAGGCCCTCTGTCGGTCGGCGACGACTACAGGGAACACGCAATCGGATTGCGTTCGGTTGTGGCGCGACGAACCGGACATAATCGCCCGAACATTGTTGCGGCTGCATTCGTCTTACCAGCCGTCGCATCACCACGCGAAATTTGTTCAGGGAGTCGCCATGTTCAGCAAAGCCCAACCGCAGACGTTGCGCCCTTCGCCGCAGATGGCGGTTTCATCGGCCGCCCCGGCAGGCACAGCTGCTGTCAAAGCGATCCCCACCGCGGCAGCGCAGCTGGTTGTCGGGCCGACGATCAATCTCAAGGGTGCCGAAATTCTCGACTGCGACACGCTCATCGTCGAAGGACTGGTCGAGGCCACGATCGACAGCCGTGTCATTCGTGTCGCCAGAAATGGTCGTTTCAATGGCACAGCCAGCGTCGATATTGCAGAAATCTGGGGCCGTTTCGAAGGGGCGCTGACGGCGCGAAATCTGCTGATTGTCCATGCTTCAGGGCAAGTCGCTGGCAAGATCCATTATGCCAGAATCCGCGTCGAGGAAGGCGGCGAACTTCATGGCGATGTCGAGGCGGTTCAAGCAGGGGCGGTCGATGGCGCAGTTGACCGTTCGGCCGCCGATGCCGGCAGAAGCCTCAAGGCAACCATGGCAGGCTGAGTCGGCATCCGGGATATCAGGTGACATCCTGACCATGCCGACCTGGCTCCTGACCCTGGCTGCAGCCGCTTTGCTCTTTGCGCTGCCGGCGACTGCCGCCATCGGCGCCGAACCCAAGGTGGAGGTGAGCGTCGCCAACAAGGGCGGGGCGCTCATCGTCGATGCGCTCGTCGATGTCCCGGTTGACCCCCGAACAGCCTGGGAAGTGATGACGGATTTTGAGCATATGACCAGCATCGTCGACAATCTGAAGTCGAGCCAAGTGCTGTCGCGCAGCGGAAACACCTGGATAGTCCGCCAGGACGGAGTGGCCAAGTACGGCTTGCTCTCGTTTCCCTTTGCCTCGGAGCGAGAACTGCGCCTCGAGCCGATGACGCGCATTCTGTCGAGGCAACTGTCAGGTACGGCAAAATCGATGGAAAGCGAAGCGAAAGTCGCCCCGGTAGCTGATGGCGTGCGCATCAACTACCACGCTGAGACGGTCGTGGAATCGACGCTCGGGCGGTTCTTTGGCGCGTCCTTTGTGCGTCATGAAGTCGAGGAGCAGTTCCTGGCCATGGGCCGGGAAATGTTGCGCCGTCATGCCGTCGCTGACTCGCAAGGCGGCGCAAAATGAATATCGTCTGGTGGATTCAACTCTGAATTGACCGGCCCATGTGCAGGGTAAAATCTCCACCATGGCCGCCCCGAAATTTGTCCATCTCCGCCTCCACAGCGAATACTCGATTACCGATGGCATCGTTCGCCTCGATGACGCTATTGCGCGGGCAGCGGCAGACGCCATGCCGGCATTGGCGATCAGCGATCTCGGCAATCTGTTCGGCATGGTCAAGTTCTACTGCGAGGCGCGTGCCAGGGGTGTAAAACCGATCATCGGTTGCGATGTCTGGGTTGGCGCGGAGGATGGTGCGGTGCCGGCCAACGGTGGGCGCGACAGTGGTGCGCGCCTGCTGCTGCTGGTCAAGAATCGGGCCGGCTACCTGCGTCTGTGCGAACTGCTGACAGCCGCCTATCTCAGCCCGCGCCGTCAGGGTCGCGCCGAGATCACGCCGGCGATGCTGGAGGGCGGCGACAACAGCCAATTGATTGCTTTGTCCGGCGCGCAGTTCGGCGATGTCGGGCAACTGCTGTTGGCCGGCAAGGAAGACAAGGCGCGCGATCGCGCCGCGCAGTGGGCGAAATGTTTTCCGGACAGTTATTACATCGAGGTACAACGCCCGCATGGCGACAGCCGCCAGCCGCAGCAGGAGCAATTGGTGGCAGCCAGCGTTGCCTTGGCTGGCGGGCTGGCTCTGCCGCTGGTGGCAACGCATCCGTTGCAGTTTGTCAGTCGCGACGATTTCAAGGCGCACGAGGCGCGAGTCTGTATTGCCGAAGGCTATGTGCTGGGCGATTCGCGACGACCGCGCAATTTCACCGAGCATCAGTATTTCAAGAGTCAGGCAGAGATGGCGGAGTTGTTCGCCGATCTTCCTGAGGCGCTGCAAAATGCCGTCGAGATTGCCCGCCGCTGCAACCTGACGATCGAACTGGGCAAGAACCGGTTGCCGGATTTCCCCACCCCCGATGGCGTCAGCCTCGACGATTTTCTGGCGCAGGAGTCGCACACCGGTCTGCGGTGCCGGCTTGAGCAGCTGTACCCGGATGCGGCCAAGCGTGAAGCCGAGCGGCAACGTTATATCGACCGGCTCGAATTCGAGATCAAGACCATCCAGCAGATGGGCTTTCCCGGTTACTTCCTGATCGTCGCCGATTTCATCAACTGGGCCAAGAACAATGGCGTACCGGTCGGTCCCGGGCGCGGTTCCGGCGCCGGTTCGCTGGTCGCCTACTCGTTGGGCATTACCGATCTGGACCCGCTTCGTTACGCACTGCTGTTCGAGCGCTTCCTCAATCCGGAGCGGGTGTCGATGCCCGACTTCGACGTGGACTTTTGCCAGGACGGCCGTGATCGCGTTATCGACTATGTCAAACGCAGGTACGGTGCCCACGCCGTTTCGCAGATCGTCACCTTCGGCACCATGGCCGCCAAGGCGGTGATTCGCGATGTCGGCCGGGTGCTCAACATCGGCTTCAACTTTGTCGACCAGTTCGCCAAGTTGATCCCCAATGAAATCGGCATAACACTGGAAAAGGCCCGGGAGAAGGAGCCGGCGATTGGCGAGCGGCTCGAACAGGAAGAGCAGCTGCGCGAGCTGTGGGAGCTGGCGGTGCGCCTGGAAGGGCTGACGCGCAACGTCGGCATGCATGCCGGCGGCGTATTGATCGCGCCGGGCCGGCTTACGGATTTCTGCCCGCTCTATGCGGCGCAAGGCGCCGTGGCTGGCGAAAGCCAGGTGGCGGTGTCGCAGTTCGACAAGGACGACGTCGAGAAGGTCGGCCTGGTCAAGTTCGACTTTCTCGGCCTGCGCACCCTGACCATTCTCGACGAGGCGGTTGGTTTCGTGCGCAAGCTGAATCCGGACCTGGCGAACTTTCGCCTCGAAGACATCCCGCTCGACGATAAGCCGACCTACGAGTTGTTCGCCGCTGGCAACACCACTGCCGTGTTCCAGTCGGAATCGCATTCGGCCAAGGATCTCGAGCGGCGCCTGAAGGGCGACACCTTCGAGGACATCATCGCCCTGATGGCCCTAAACCGGCCGGGCCCGCTGCAGTCGGGGATGGTCGATGATTTCATCAACCGCAAGCACGGCCGTGCCAAGCCGGAGTTCTTCCATCCTGACCTCGAACCGGTATTGAAGCCGACGCTGGGTGTAATCGTCTACCAGGAACAGGTGATGCTGGTGGCGCAGATTCTTGCCGGCTACACGCTGGGCGGTGCCGATATGCTGCGCCGGGCGATGGGCAAGAAGAAGCCCGAGGAAATGGCCAAGCAGCGTGCCGTGTTCACCGAGGGCGCGGAGAAACGCGGCGTCGATCCCAAGCTGGCGACGCACCTGTTCGACCTGATGGAAAAATTCGCCGAGTACGGTTTCAACAAGTCGCACTCGGCCGCCTATGCACTGGTCGCCTTCCAGACCGCCTGGCTGAAGCGCTACCATCCGGCGGCCTTCATGGCGGCGACGCTGTCCTCGGAAATGGCCAACACCGACAAGGTGCAGTTGTTCTGGCAGGACAGCCTGGCCAATGGCCTCACCTTCCTGCCGCCCGACATCAATGCCGGCGAGACCCGTTTCCAGGCGGTCGACGCCAAGACCATCCGCTACGGTCTCGGTGCCGTCAAGGGTAGCGGCGAGTCGGCGCTTGGCGCGATATTCAAGGCACGTAGCGAGGGCGAACCGTTCAAGGATCTGTTCGACTTTTGCCGGCGCATTGACAAGCGCATCGTCAATCGCCGCGTCATCGAAGCCTTGATTCGCGCCGGTGCTTTCGATTCCATCGACGACCATCGCGCTCGTCTCTTGGCTTCCGTGAGCATCGCCCTGGAAACCGCCGAGCAGGCCGAACGCAACGCCCTGCAAGGT
This sequence comes from uncultured Pseudomonadota bacterium, assembly GCA_903888645.1. Classification (GTDB taxonomy): domain Bacteria; phylum Pseudomonadota; class Gammaproteobacteria; order Burkholderiales; family Rhodocyclaceae; genus CAISUK01. Next base: position 27,605 of record CAISUK010000177.1, read on the forward strand.
GGCTTGTTCGACATCGGCGGCGACAGCCACACGCCCGCCTGTGTCGAAGTACCGCGCTGGGGCGAGCGTGAGCGCTTGCTTCAGGAGAAGCCAGCGATCGGCTTTTTCCTCTCCGGGCACCCGTTCAACATCTATAGCAGCGAAGTGCAAGTCTTCGTCAAACGCTCGCTCGACAACCTTGAGCCGGGCAAGGAAGCGGTGATGCTCGCCGGGGTCGTCGTGTCCACCCGCACCCAAATGACGCGGCGTGGCAAGATGGCCATCGTGACGCTCGACGATGCCAGGGCGCAGCTCGAAGTGTCGGTATTCAACGAACTGTTCGAGGCGGAGCGGGCCAAGATCAAGGAAGACGAGTTGCTGCTGGTCGAAGGCAAGATCCAGCGCGATGACTTTACCGGCGGTCTGCGCGTCGTCGCCGAAAAGTTGCTGACCCTCGGCGAAGCGCGCGGCCGCTTCGCCCGGGCCCTGCAGTTGTCGATGAATGGCTGGGGCCGCAAGAATGGCGATGCTGCCGGCGCCGACAAATTGCGTAGTGTTTTGTCGCCCTATCGCAGCGGCGCCTGTCCGGTGCGGCTGGCATATTGCAACGGCGAAGCCCAGGCCACGCTGGAATTGCCGGAAAGCTGGCGGGTGCGCCTCGACGAGGCGCTACTGGTGGCCTTGCGCGACTGGCTGGCGCCAGAAAACGTAAACGTCATTTACCCATGAACATCCTGCCGATCAATCGCCAACTGC
>CAISUK010000178.1 GCA_903888645.1 uncultured Pseudomonadota bacterium
TCACCGCCAAGGTCAAAGCCGGCGAACTGGTCAATGCTGTCGCGCTGCAGGTTGGTGGCAAGGGCGGTGGCCGTCCGGACATGGCTCAGGCCGGTGGTACCGAACCCGCCAAGTTGCCGGAAGCGCTGGCCTCGGTTGTTGCGTGGGTGGAGCTGCGACTGTGAAGCGCCTGCTGGTCGCCGCACTGGCTCTTGCAGCGATGGCTGCCGCCGCCGAAACGCTGGACCGCACACCGCTGCGGGCAGTCACAGCCAGTGGCGAAAAAGTACTGCTGTTTCCCAATGGTCACTGGGAATTCGTCGATACCGACAAGGCCGCTGCGGCGCAAAAGAGCGCTGCGCAATATCCGGAAAACCGGACTCGACCGATCGATGCGCAGGGCGGCTGGCTCGGCGGTCGAGTCGTCATGCCCGGCGACCCTGATTACAACCGCGGCAGCCTCAATCCGAAGGGACGTTGAGCCGCTGCGCGGCGGCTCGCTGCAGAGCAGTAAACCGAGCGCGGTGACTATGTAATTCGCTCAGCCGCCGATGTTGCTGGCCCAGGTGAGCGCCTCGGTGAAGCAGGCGTTAACGCTGTCGGCATCGAGCCCGGGCAATGCCGCCGTCAGCGCAGCGCATTCCGGGCCGACCATGCCCTCCAGTGCCTCGGTCAGCTTGAGCAATGCACCGACCGGGCCTTCGCGATTCTGCAAAGCGCTCCGCACATCGGCTGCGACCGTGATGCCGGCGAGTACCTGCTCCATTGGAATACCCATCAGCGACGGGATCAGCGACATGATGCCGGTCATGAACGCCTGGTCCTCGAAATCGCGGTTGCCCGGTTTCAGCCGCGCCGCCAGCAACTCCATCAAGCGGCCGCGGGTGGCGGCGAGTTGCAGCAATGCGCTCGACATACCGGTGGTGGTCGCCGAGGCATAAAGCAGGAGCTGCAGCCAGCGCTGCAGCTGGCGGCGGCCGAGCACGGCAATCGCCTGGCGCAGTGAGGTTACGCGCACCTTTACACCACTGGCGGCCGAATTGGTCAAGCGCAGCAGGCTGACCGTCAAGCCGGGTTCCTGCTTGAGCACTTTTTCCAGTTCTTCGGTTTCGGCGTCCTCAAGAACCAGACCAAGCATTTGCATCAATGCCAATTCGGACTGGCCGAGCTTCTTGCCTTTGATGATGGTCGGTTTGGCGAAGTAGTAACCCTGGAACAAGTCATAGCCGAGGGCACGGCAGCGCTCCGCCTGTTGGCGGCTATCGACTTTTTCCGCGAGCAGCTTCAGTGGCCACTTCTGCAATATCCGGGTGGTGCGAAACAAGCCGGCGTCATCGAGCGGCAGCAAGTCCACCTTGACGATTTCGGCAATATCGAGGAGCGGGCGAAAGCGGTCGGCAAAATCGACGAAATCGTCGAGCGCAATCGTAAATCCGCGCGCCTTGAGCTCAGCACAGCGTTCGACAATTTCTGGTGTGACCTCAACCGTTTCGAGCACTTCCAGAACGATCTTGTCGGCGGGCAATGCCTCAAGCATATCGGAAACAAGCAGACTGGCATCGCAATTGATGAAGCCCTTGTGCGGGCCGAGCGCTTTTTCTATGCCGAGATCGAGAAAGGCATGGCTGACGACGCGCGCTGTCGCCGCCAGGTTGTCTGTGATGCTGGCGGAATTTTGCTGGCCGCTGCGGAACAGCAACTCATACGCGACCAGCTGCTGGTCCCGATCGAGGATCGGTTGGCGTCCGATGAAGATGTCCTGACCGAGCGCCATGTTCAGAAATCGACCGTCAGGCCTGGCCAGACAGACTGCAGCGCCGCCTTGAATTCCGCCTGAATGCGCGCCAGCGCACGAGCGTCGTCGGCCTCGAAACGCAACACCACGACCGGCGTCGTGTTCGAGGCACGCGCCAAGCCAAAGCCATCGGCATATTCGGCACGCACCCCGTCGATGTCGATGATTTCGCGGGCGCCAGGGAAATGGCCGTCCTTGAGCAACTTCTCGATCAGCGCGTGGGGTTCGCCCTCGGCCATCTGCAGATTCAGTTCCGGCGTGGACACGGCATTCGGCAAGTGCTCGAGCGGCCAGTTGGCATCCGCCCAGCGCGAGACGATTTCGAGCAGTCGGGCACCCGCGTAAAGTCCATCGTCGAAACCGTACCAACGCTCCTTGAAAAACATATGGCCGCTCATCTCGCCGGCCAGCGGCGCGCCGGTTTCCTTGAGCTTGGCCTTGACCAGCGCGTGGCCGGTCTTCCACATCAGCGGCTGGCCGCCTTGATGACGAATCGATTCGGCGACCCAGCGCGAACATTTGACGTCGTAGATTATGGGTGCGCCGGGATTGCGTTGCAGGATGTCGGCGGCAAACAGCATCAGCTGTCGATCCGGATAGATGATCTCGCCGCGCTTGGTAACCACACCGAGGCGATCACCGTCGCCGTCAAAGGCGAGGCCGAGCTCAGCGTCGGTCTCGCGCAAGGCGCGGATGACATCCTGGAGATTTTCCGGTTTCGACGGATCGGGATGATGGTTGGGGAAATTGCCATCGACGGCGCAGAACAGCTCGGTCATTTCGCAGCCGAGACGCCGGAACAGTTCCGGCGCGATGCCGCCGGCCACACCATTGCCGCAATCGATGACGATCTTCATGGGACGCGCGAGACGGACATCGTCGACGATGCGCTGCAGATACGCTGGCCCCACGTCGGCGCGCTTGACCTTGCCTTTGCCGCGCGACAGATCGCCTTCGACAATGCGTCGGCGTAAATCCTGAATCATTTCGCCGTACAGTGTCTGGCCGCCGAGCACGATCTTGAGGCCGTTGTAATCTGGCGGATTGTGGCTGCCGGTGACCGAGATGGCAGAGTTGGTACCAAGTTCGTAAGCAGCGAAATAGCTCAGCGGCGTCGGCACGCAACCGATATCGATCACATTGACGCCGGCAGCGCAGATGCCCTCGGCCAGTGCGCCGGCCAGTGTCGGTCCGGACAGGCGCCCATCGAAACCGACGGCAATGGCTTTCTGGCGGCGGGCGTGGGCTTCCGAGCCGATCGCCTGACCAATGGCGCGAACGGCAGAGACGGTCAACGTTTTGTCGACGATGCCGCGAATGTCGTAAGCCTTGAAAATTTCCCGGGCGGGAATACAGATTGTCATCTTGTTGAGTCTCCCTGACTTCGTCCGCCATTATCGCATTAGCGCGATGGCGAGAAGCTTGCAAAGTATGACAAGAGACGCTGCGGCAGCCAGTCGCCATGCCCAGGGAAACGTCCGGCGACGAAACCGACGTGGCCGCCGGCAACGGGAAATTCCGCAGAAAAGGCCGCAGGAAGGCGCCTTGGGTCGGGCAGCACCGCAGCTGGCAGAAATGGATCATTACGGGCATTGAGCAATAGTGTGGGGACACGCACGCCGCCAAGATAATGCATGGCACTCGATTGGGCGTAGTAATCGCTGGCATCGCGAAAGCCATGCAGCGGCGCCGTGACGACGTCATCAAAATCTTTCAGCGTGCGCGCCGCCTTGACGCGCTGAGTGTCGATCAGACCGGGGTAGCGGACATTCTTGCCCAGGGCAGTCGGAATCAGCGTTTTCAGAAAATGCCGGGCGTAATAGAGGTTGAGCCCGACCGACAGCGCTGCGTTGGATGCAGCCAGATCGAGCGGCGCACTCACCGCGGCGGCAGCCCGCACAATGGCGGCAGCATCGCCCTGCTCTCCCAGCCATTTCAGCAGCGCATTGCCACCCAACGAGACACCGATGGCGAACAGCGGACCGCCGTGCTCTTTACTGAGCCGGCGGAGGATCCAGTCGATTTCTGCCGAATCGCCGGAATGGTAGGCCCTTGGCCGACGGTTTGGTTCGCCCGAGCAGCCACGGAAATGCACGACCACACCGAGCCATCCACGACGCGCCAAAAGCCGCATCAAACTGCGCGCGTAATGGCTGCGCGAACTGCCCTCGAGACCGTGAAACAACACCACCAGAGGTTGTCCCGGCGCCGCATCCACCCAATCAAGATCGATGAAGTCATCGTCGGGTGTGGTCCAGCGTTCGCGCCGATAGCTCGGTAGCATACCCTTGCGCAGCAACGGCCAGATCGTCTGAGCGTGGCCGCTGCGCAGCCAGGGCGGAGGTGAATAGGCGCGCAAATCCGTGGAGTGGCTCAGGATGCTCCTGGGATAGCGCCGTCGCTGGTGCCAAGCGCGCCATACATCGCCGGCCGGCGATCGCGAAACAGACCCCAATTCTCCCGGGCACGGCGACACTGCTCCAGATCGAAGGTGTGGAGCAATATCGTCTCTTCATGGCTTCCTGCTTCGGCAACTTTCTCTCCGGTGCCATCGGCGATAAAGCTGCGCCCGTGAAAGCTCACGCTCAGCGGCTTGTGCGCGGCATTACCTTTACCGGTCTCGGTACCGATGCGGTTGGCACAGACCAGCGGCGTCATGTTGGCCGCCGCATGACCCTGCATGGTGCGCTGCCAGTGGCCCGAGCAATCGAGTTCCGGGAGCACCGGATCGCTGCCGATGATGGTCGGAAAGCACAGGACCTCGGCGCCCATCAGGGCCATGGCCCGCGCGGTTTCTGGAAACCACTGGTCCCAGCAAATGCCGACGCCGATGCGGCCGAAGCGTGTCGACCAGACCTTGAATCCGCTATCGCCGGGCGTGAAGTAGAACTTCTCCGAATAGCCTGGATTGTCGGGAATGTGTGTCTTGCGATAGACACCGAGACGCGTGCCGTCGGCATCGAACACGACGATCGAGTTGTAGAAAACTTTCCCGGCGCGTTCGAAAAATCCGACCGGCAGAACAACGCCCAACTCCGCCGCCAATCGACCGAAATGTGCCAGCTTGGTGTTGCCATCAAGCGGTTCGGCAAGTTCAAAATGATCGCTATTCTCGTCAATGCAGAAATACGGCGACATGAAAAGCTCCGGGCACAAAACGAGATTCGCTCCTTGCGCCGCTGCCAGGCGAATCAGCCCTTCGGCGTGATCGATGTTTTGTTGGAGAAGCCAATCGCCGGAGGCCATCTGAACGGCTGCTACTGAAATCAAACGGGATCCCATGCCTGCCACCTCCTGATTACGGGTTGCTCACAAGTGGTTGCTGCTGCGTCACGCAGTGAATGGCGCCGCCTTCCTCGTTGAGCGACAGCGCGGGTATGCCAATGACTCGTCGCCCGGGGAAATGCTCGGCCAGCACTGCCTTGGCCCGCTCGTCCTCGGCGCAACCAAACACCGGAACCACCACCAGACCGTTGGTCACCAAATAATTCGTGTAGGAGGCGTCGGTGGGGCGGCCAGGACGCCGGCATTCGTCGGATGCGTGCTGCATGCCAACCGAGGCGATGCCGACTGAATAGGCTCGGGGTGTCGGCAAGGCAACCAGATCGAAGGCTTTGCCGGTGACGTCGACGGCACCCTCGAGTTCGGCGCGATGCCGGGTCAGGTAGGGATAGCGGGCATCTGAGCGATCGGCCGCCTCCGAATAAAGAACGGCGCCAGCGGGGGTGAAGCGCGCCGCGATATCGATGTGATAGTCGGTGCAATCGCCAAGCTGTTCGCAGACATCGGCCGGTGCGCCCGACAGCCAGACAAAGTGCTTGGCACCTAGCAGGTCGCGCATGACAGCTTCAGCCCCCGCCTGATCCAGATTCGGATTGCGATTCGGATTGAGTATCGAGCTGCGCGTTGCCATGAACGTGCCTTTGCCATCGACCTCCATGGCGCCGCCTTCGGCGATGATGGGTGCCGTCAGCAGCGGCAAACCCAGCAGCGACGCGACGCTTTCCGCCACGCGCGTGTCGCGCGCCGACGGGCTGCGGCCACCCCAGCCATTGAAGTTCCAGCGCGTCACTGCCAATCGCCCGGCA
>CAISUK010000179.1 GCA_903888645.1 uncultured Pseudomonadota bacterium
ACTGGCGTGCACCATGTTGCCGTCGTCTACCAGTCGGATGCCCAGCCTTCCAGCCAGCGGCGCGGTGACCCTGGTGAAGCCCAGTTGCAGGCTGGCGTTATCCACCTTGGCGCGATCGGCCTTGACGGTGCCTTCGTATTGCTGGACAAGTGCCGCCTGCGCGTCAACCTGCTGCTTGGCGATCGAATCCTTGGCGATCAAATCGCGATAGCGTTCCAGGTCGAGCCTGGCATTGGTCAGCAACGCCTCGTCGCGCAGCAATTGGCCGCTGAACTGATCGAGCTGCGCCTGGAACGGTCGCGGATCGATTTCGGCGAGCAGATCGCCTTCGCCGACCAGCTGACCTTCGCGAAAGCCGACGCCTATCAACTGGCCATCGACACGCGCCTTGACGGTCGCAGTATTGCGGGCGGTCACCGTGCCGAGGGCGTTGATGACGACGTCGATATCGCCGCTCTTTGTTGACACTGCCTGGACCGGGGTCGGCCGACCGGCCCCGTCGCCACGACGCCCGCTGCCCTGCGGTGCCTGGGCATCCGGCTTGGCATAAAACATGAAGCCGGCAATGCCGCCAACGATCACTACCACTCCTGCGACGATGCCCAGCGTTGATTTTTTCATTTCAATCCTTGATTACGAAATGCGCAATTCTGCATCAGCCGCGAATCGGCGAGTGCCGCCACGATACAGCTACCGCCTGATTAGCCGATTTCCCGATTCGCAAAGTCCAAAGCATATCGGCAACACATTAATAAATTATTAACGGGAGCGACAATTCCCTTCCCCGATCGACATTCGGGCGCCATTGCGAATCTCTACGGGAGAATATCGCTCAAGGCGGCAGTTGGAGTATCTTGTCGCGATTGCGGTGCCCGCGATACCCGTTTCAACAAAATGCACAGATCGAACCGACAATTGCCCATGGCGGAAAGATTATGACAAAGCGCGATGTTTTCAGCTTGCCTGCATGGACTCGGCGCAGAAGCGCATTTGGGTTGCTGCTCGGCGCAACGGCATTCTTCCCAGTGGGTTTGGCGCGGGCGGAATTGCCTTTGTCACAAGATCTGACGCCGTCGATTATCCACCACGAGGCGCGCTGCCCGTCGCCCACGCAAGGCAAGTGTGTCATAGGCAAACCGGTCGGCACCGGTTATCGCGTGCTGACACCCGGACTGGATCTTGAAGACGCAGGCGATCACTGGATCGCCGATTTCTCCAGGGCCCGTAATGCCAAAGCGCCGCCAAGCCTGGTGCGGATCATGGACCGTCATGAAGTGCTCCACGAGATAGCGCTCACCTTTCCGAATGAACCGGCCGCCAGAGCGGCATCAGGAAGCAAGTCGTCAAGTAAATCGGCGTCGGCAAAAAAGAAAGCCGCCAAGTCGAAGGCAAAGTCAAAGAAGAGTGCGACGCCGGCTCCTGCGCAACCGGCAAATTGATCGATCGCGGTGTTCGCCGCCTGTTGCTTGCGTCATGACAGCAGCAGCGATTTCTATAAAATGCACAGGATGGAATTCCGCAGCGCGCTCGCGCGAAAATCGCTTGGCCGTGCAGTGGCCATTTCGCTCTTGTTGCACGCGGCGGTGCTCTTCATCAAACTGAGCGCGCCCAGCGGGCCCTCCGGCTCCGCGGCCGGTCAGACCAATCAGCGTGGTGAACTGCGGCCCAGCCTTTCCGTCACCCTTGTCGGACCGCTCCGAGCGACAACGCCATTAGTGTCAGCGCCCCCAAGCCAGCCCGCGCCGAAACCAGCGCCCAGGAAGAATAACGACTCCTGGGTGAAGGAGGCGGAACAAAAAACCTTGACCGCCCCGGTCGGACCGTGGGCTGCGCGCTCATGGTCCAGTGCAGAGCGGGCAGAGATGGAAAAATTCCTGAATGAACAGCCTGCGCCAGCGCAGCCGGCGAGCGGCGGCGAACTTTCGCAGCGCGCTTTGGCGATGGCCAGGCAGTTGGGTCGCGCCGCCCCCGAAGAAACAGCGGCGCCGCCGGCAAAGAGTTCAAACGTCGACCCGTTCAGTCTGGAAATGTATTTCGATGCCTTTGTCCGCAAGATGAATCGCAGTGCGGCTTTCGTCAAGAACGATCCGCGCAGCCATGGCTCGCGCAAAGCTCAGGTTGAGATTGTGCTGAATCCCGATGGTTCGCTGAAGAGTTACCGCATCGTGCGCTCCGCCGATCAACAAGCGGAGATTGCTTATATCAAGAGCGTCATCGACCGCGCAGCGCCGTTCTCGGCGTTTCCACCTGACATCCGCAGTGGCCACGACGAATTGACCATTTCTATGTGCATCATGCCGGCGCGCGGCGGAGAAGGCGGCGGCTTTTCGCGCAGTTTCGGTGGCCAGGATTGCCGCGACTGAGCGAACCTGCGATCCGACTGCCTTACCCGCACTCAGATCTGGAAGCGCCCGAGCGCCGCCTTCAGTTCGCCGGACAAGCCCGCCAGACGCCGCGCCGTGGCGCCGGTTTGTTCGGTGTCGGCGCTATTGCTCGAGGCCATTTGCGCGATGCGCTCGACTTGTCGGGCGATTTCGTCCGCCGCACTGCGCTGTTCTTCGATAGCCGAACTGATGTCTTCGACCGTGGTCGCCAGTTGCTGGGTGTTCCGGTCGATGGAATTGATGGCCGCGCCGGCCTCCTCGGCCAGCCTGACGCCGCTGTCCAGCTTCTGCACGCCGACTGTCATGCTGCCAACGGCTTCTCCGGTTCCGCCAGCGATCGCCTCGACCATGGACTGGATTTCCTTGGTTGCCGCGCCGGTCCTCTCGGCCAGCGTCCGCACTTCATCGGCGACGACGGCAAAGCCGCGCCCCTGCTCGCCGGCCCGGGCCGCTTCGATCGCCGCATTGAGCGCCAGCAGGTTGGTCTGGTCGGCCACTTCGTCGATGACTTTGACGATGGTGCGGATCTTGACGGATTGGCGGCCCAGTTCTTCGATGACGGTAGAGGCTTGCTGAACGGACTGGGCGATAAAGCCGACTTCGTTTACGACGCCGGCGATGATGGTGGTGCCCTGCTTTGAGCTTTCCTTGGCCTGGGATGACAGGTCGCGTGCCTCGCGGGCGTTGTCCGCGACGTGGCTGACGCTCACCGCGAGTTCCTCGACGGCCGCTGCAATCGAAGAGGCGGCCTCGCTTTGCTGATGGGTGCTGGTCGAGATATTGGCCGATGATCTCGCCAATTCGTCGGCAGAGTCGGAGATGACTTGAGCGTGCGCAGTGAGTTCGGTAATCAGTTTGACCAACGATTTCCGGGCACTGTCATATTCGTAGGCCAGCCAGGCGAAATCGTCGCGCCCGGATAGTTTCAATTTGGTCGCCAGGTTGCCCTTGGCCAGCAAGTGCAAAGCGTTGACGATCTGCTCGGCTCGCCCCGCGTAGGTAGACCCGGCGTAGAAGGCAAAGCCAAAGGCAAACAGCGCAAAAATGACAATGGCGATGGAGAGCGTCAGCCACGGCAATCCTTTTTGTCCGTCACCGAGCAGGGCGACGGCAACCAAGGTGACGATCTCGGCCAAGACCGCCAAAACGGCAAAAACAATGAAAGCCTTCTTTATGCTGAGATTTTCCACCGTCATTCCCCTCCGTCAATTCGTTAAGTGTTATTTGGCTTTGCGGTGTTCCGGCACTCAATGGTTCTCGTACGGTTCCCTGCCGCTATCAGAAAATTGAGGAGCATATTGCCATGCCATTATGTTTGGCGGTCCAATTATTGAAGATTTCCTTGAAACAACCTATCAGGGATTCCCTGATATCGGCTTCGAAAAACCCGATATGCCATTGCATACTACCCACAGACCGCCGACTCGACGCTGCGCGTTGGGAAAAGCATGGCGCTCAAAACACCAACCAAGGTAAACCTCCGTCAGGAATTCTCCGTTCAATTTTCTGGCTGCGAACCGGCGCGGATTTTACGGATCTGTTCGCTTCGCCTGGACTTGCGCTGCGGAACCGGCCCGCTCCCGTCCGACCCAAACGAGCATGCCGATGAGCAAAACGTAAGGCAGCAGCGAAAGCGCATCGGCATAAGCGCCGTCGAAAAATGGATTGTGACTTTCAGCCCAAATCCCGACGGCCTTGTCGAATTCGGTCATGATGCCGGCGCTGAAGGCGATGATAATTCCGGCGACCGCGCCACCGGCGATATATCCCGAGGCGATCAGGACACCGCGTCCGGAATCGTTGGCGGCATGGCGTTGCTCGGTGGTCATTCCCGCATTTTCGGGCAAGCGGTTATTGCGACTATCCACCAGGTGCCGCACCAGGCCGCCAATGAAGAGCGGCGCCGACGACGACAGCGGCAGATAGACGCCCACCGCGAAGGGCAGCGAGGGCACGTTCATCAACTCCATCGTCAGCGCGATCATGACGCCGAACAGCACCAGCGCCCAGGGCAGATCGCGATCCAGCACGCCCTTGATGATGTATGACATGAGCACCGCCTTGGGGGCGTCGAACTTGCGTACTTCGGTGCCATCCGGCCGGGTCGTGTGGGTGCCGTTGATGCCGGGGTCGACCAGATATATCACCTTGCCATCGGCATCGACCAGGTACTTGCCGGGTGGCCCGCCGGCCCGGTCGGTCTTGTGCCATACCCGATACTGCGCGCCGTCCTGCGCCGCCTGCGGACCCTGCAACGATTCGCTGCCGCCGATCTGGCTGCGTTCGGCGACCAGACCGGGCGCCACCTCGGCGGCCGGCACATAGACCGTCGCCGCGGAATTCAACTGCAACAGCACCGGCCCGAGCGCCAGCGCCGAGAGCAGCGATCCGGCGAGAATCGCATATTGCTGCAGGCGCGGCGTGGCGCCGAGCAGGAAACCGGTCTTGAGATCCTGCGAAGTGGTACCGGCATTGCTCGAGGCAATGCAGACGATGGCCCCGACCGATAGCGCGGTAACGTAATACTGACCGCCGGTCCAACCGACCAGCAGAAATACCAGACAGGTGAGCAGCAGTGTTGCCACCGTCATGCCGGATATCGGATTCGACGACGAGCCGATTTCACCAGTCAGGCGAGACGACACCGTGGCGAACAGAAAACCGAGAATGAGGATCAGGATGGCGCCGAGCAAGTTCATATGCAGCGGCGGCGCAGCGGTGATGGCGGCGATCACAACCAGCGTGCCGACCAGCACCCAACGCAGCGGAATATCCTGCTCAGTGCGCGCTGCCGTCGTTGCACCGGCGCCGAATCCGCGCAGGCCCTGCCCCAGGCTGTGCCAGATCAATGGCAGCGAGCGCAGCATGCTGACCAGGCCGCCGGCCGCCACCGCGCCGGCGCCGATGTAGAGGACGTAGGCCGAGCGAATCTCGTTGGGCGACATGGCGCTGATCAGTTTGTTGCCCGGAGCCAGCGGCACCGTCAGCGTGTCGCCGAAGAACTTGATCAACGGAATCAGCACCAGGTAGGCCAGCACGCCGCCGGCAGCCATGATCGCGCCGATGCGCAAGCCGATGATGTAGCCGACACCCAGCAACTCCGGCGAAATTTCGACGCCCACGGAGCCGCCCTTGAAGGGCGCCGCGAAGGCCACTCCGCTGACCTCCTTCCAGCCCTTCAGCGCAATGTTGACGGCCTTGTAAGCGAGGCCGATGGCGAAGCCGGTGAAGATGGTCGCGGCGCGTTCGCCGGCATTCGATCCGGCATTCTGCGCATCAGCCGTGTGACCTGACTCGCCCGGCGCGGCAGCAGCGGCCGCCTTGAGGACTTCGGCACAGGCGGTGCCTTCCGGATACTTGAGCTCGCCGTGCTGCGCCACGATCATGGTTCGGCGCAGCGGAATCATCATGAGAATGCCAAGCAGACCGCCCAGCACGGCTACCAGCATTACCCGCCAGATTTCCAGGTCGAAACCCAGAATCAGGATTGCCGGCATGGTCACGCCGAGGCCAAAGGCGATCGATTCGCCGGCCGAACCGGCGGTCTGCACGATATTGTTTTCGAGTATCGTCGAATCGCGGCCACCAGCCTTGCGGCCGAGCCGGAACAGGGTGACGGCGATGACGGCGACCGGTATTGAAGCGCTTACGGTCAGCCCGACCTTGAGCACCAGGTACAACGACGAGGCACCGAAAATGACCCCGAGGATCACGCCCATCAGAAGCGCGCGTGGCGTCAGTTCGGCCATCTCCGTGCTCGCGGCGATGTAAGGTCGTGCCGGAAGCATATTCGATTTCTCCCTGTAGTTACGCTGCGAGATCGTCGTCTCGGTCGGCGGATTATATGAGAACCTGTCTCATGAACGCTCCGCAACTGATCGTGGTCATTGTCGTCAGCGATTCCGCTGCCGAGGTTGAGTGCTTCGAGCGGGTTAGAATGGCCGCCGGTCTCGACAGGTTCGGCAAGATGATCAAGCGTTTCACTCAAGGCATCACCAGCACTGGCGACACTTCGACCAAGCTTGCGGGATTGCCGCCAAGCGTGGCGCAGTCATGAACAAGCGCGACCACGGCCTGGAAGTGATCTCTCACGCTGCCCGGCGACCGGCACGGGCGCGGCCACTATTATTTGTCCATGGGGCTTACACGGCGGCGTGGTGTTGGGAGGAGCACTTCCTGCCATGGTTCGCCGCGCGCGGCTATGAAGCGCATGCGGTGAGCCTGTCCGGCCATGGCAAAAGCCGCGGGCGCGACCGGCTCGACAGTCTGTCGATCGACGATTACGTCGGTGATGTCGTCGAGACGATTGCGACCTTGCGTGCGCCGCCGGTATTGATCGGCCACTCGATGGGCGGCTTCGTGGTGCAGAAATATCTCGAGCGGCACCCGGCCCCGGGCGCGGCGCTGCTGTGCGCGGTGCCGCCGCAGGGGCTGATGTCGTCAGCATTTGGGTTGATGTTCGGCAAACCGGGCCTCATCCGCGACCTCAATCGACTGATGGGCGGCGGCCACGTCGGCGTTGAAACCCTGCGCGATGCCCTGTTTGCGCAGTCGATAGACGATGACGATCTGCAGCGCTTCGTGCGTTTTTCGCAACCCGAATCGCACCGCGCCATCTGGGATATGACGCTCTTCAACTTGCCCTCGCCGTCGCGACTCAAAGGCACGCCATTACTGGTGCTCGGCGCCGAATTCGATCATCTGATCCCGGCCTCGCTGGTGGAGATGACCGCACACACCTATGGCGTCACCGCAGAGATTTTTCCCGGCATGGGGCATGGCATGATGCTCGAGCGCGACTGGCAACTGCCGGCGCAACGCATCTTTGAGTGGTTGGAGGAGTTGCCATCATGATTGTCATATTTCAATCCCAGGCGGCCGGCGATGTCATGATGTTCGGCGATGTCGCACGACGTCTGATGGAAGCCATGGGCAAGGAGCCCGGAGAACGCGGTATCGTCACTGTCGAGCAGCTGCCCGATGCCATCACACGCTTGAAGGCGCTGATCTCCGCCGACAGGACTGCCCATGCCGGCCGCCAGGAAGAGGATTTGCCGCAGTACGAAGACGCCGAAAGCGGCGGCAAGCGTCCCTATGTCGCGCTGGGCAAACGCGCCGTGCCGCTGCTCGAATTGCTGGAATGGGCGCTCAAGAAAGGCAAGCCGGTCGTCTGGGGTATTTGACCGGAGTTTATCGAGGGGTCGCCATCCCCGGCCGTCAGAAAAGCTCGATGTCGTCGCCCTTGTCTTTCATCTCCGTCATGAAGTGCTCGAGCGCCTCCTTGACCGGCATGCCGGCCATGACAGCCTCGAACATTTCGACTTCCTCGCGCATCGAATACTTGGAGCGAATCTTCCCCTGCAGTCCCGCCCACTGCACTGGATTGAAGAGGCGCGATTGATCGCCGACGAGATCGGACAGGCCGGCCAGGCTGTGGCAGATGTGGTCGAGCCGCTGCACCAGCTTGTCGTAGAACTGGAAGGCAATGATGGACTGGTGCACCATGCCGGATACATGATCCGTGATTCCCTCGAGACTGGTCCTGGCCTCGCCGATCTCCCCGGTGTTGGGCAATGTAGCCAGGGTATCGCCGATCATGCGCATGTAGCCGGCCATGGTGGTGAAGGAATCGGTAAGCACTTCCACCGAACTGCCGCTGTCCTTCATCGCCGCCTCGATTTGTCCCGCCGCAAGCTCGAGCATCAAGACGGTTTCACGGACCTGGCTCCAGTCGAGGTCAGGTGTGTGCACTCGGGTGCCGCGTGCGGTCTTTTCGTTGTTTTGATCCATGGTCACTTGTTGGCTATCCCACGTTCAGGGGAAGGGTGGAAATATATATCGGTTTCGCGGGAAAGCAAACAGTGGCGGTGGCAATACCCGATGGAGAAAGGAAACCCGTTTCAATGGCTGCGCAACAGGGCCAGCCCCATTGCAGCCAAAATGAATAGGGTGCCAAAGCCACGGCCGATCAGCCGAACATGGCGCGGATCGCGCAGCAAGCCGAGCAGACGCGCCGCCAGCACCGTATATCCGGCCATGACGACCAAGTCGGTGATCACGATGGTGGCGGTGAGGACGAGATATTGCAATGGCAGCGGCTGGCGACTGTCGAGAAACTGTGGCACGACAGCGAGCAGGAACAGCAGTGCCTTGGGGTTGGTGGTGTTGACCAGGATGCCGCGCAGCAACAGGGCCTGCCGCGTCTGCATACCGTCGTCGCGCTCCTCTGCCTTCGTCGCCCCGTTGGTTCGCCACTGGGCCAGACCGAGCCAGGCCAGATAGGCGACCCCCGCCCAGCGCAAGGATTCGAAGGCGGCTGGCGAGGATATGATCAGCGTGCCAACCCCGGCCACCACCACCGCCAGCACGGCGACGATGCCCAGTTGCAGGCCGATGACTACCCAGTAGCCGCGGCTGAAGCCATTGCGCAATCCAGATGTCATGGCGGCAA
>CAISUK010000180.1 GCA_903888645.1 uncultured Pseudomonadota bacterium
CCAATGCAATGGCTGGCCGGCAGGCTTTCGGCTGCTGCTCGATAGCCATCAAAGATTTGGCCCGAGTGCTGGCACTGGGAATGCCAAAGGCATCGATGGTTTGTTCGATTACTTCATCGGCCAGGCTTTTCGCAGTGCCAAACCCAGACATCGCGAAACCATGGCGAGGTGTTCTCTGCTGCCCCGATTCGACGTCGACATGGCGGTTGCGATCAGCGACGACAGGAATGCTGGCAACCTGCTGGAATGGTTGTATCACAACCATATTTTTGTCGATCGTCGCGTCATCGGGCAATCGATGGTCTACCAGTTCCACTGCCTGTTCGCCAGCTTCCTGCGCAAGCAGGCGGAAAGTTTGTTCGGCGCCGAGAAACTGATCGAGCTGAATTCGCTGGCGGCAACCGTATTGCAGGAAGCCGGGCAGGACGAGGATGCCATCGGGCTTTATCTGCACGCATCCGACTGGGCAGCAGCGCGGCTATTGATCAAGCGGGCGGCACCGGTCATGGCTGCGGCCGGGCGCGGTCAGATGATCCTGCAATGGACGTCTGCTCTTCCCGATAGCGTAGTGAGTAGCGCCCCATGGCTAATTTACTGGATCGCCATGGCGAAGCTCAGCGTCGATATGGATAAGGCATACGCGTGCTTCGAGCAGGCTTATCAGCAGTTCGTCCTCGCCGAAGATGCCACGGGCCAATTACTCGCGGCGGCCGGCTGCCTCGAAGCCGTGGTGATTAAACTCGACAACTTGAGCAACGGCTCGCGCTGGCTGGCCGCGATGGAGCCGCTGATCAATGCGTCGATAGCCTATCCTTCCGTTGAATCCGAGGTTCATGTCTTGAGTGCCTTTCTCGGATTTACCTGCTGGGTAGCGCCTCTGCATGCGCTGAACCCGCAATGCGAGCGTCGCTTGTTCGAACTGCTGAATGAGCCGATCGAACCAAACAGGAAGGTTCTGGCCGCAGCTCGGTTGATCGCGTATCTTGGCATGAAGGGGCAAGTCATTCCCTGCAAGCGTGTCTCGGTGCTGGTCAAGCAGGAAATGGAATCGCAGCATATTACTGATTTCGCGCGCACGGCCTGGCTTCATGGCAGCCGGTTTTTCCTGCAATACGAAGGAGACAGCAAGCGGGTCGAAGCGCTTGCCCTGGAACTCGAGGCGATTGCTCGCCAAGGAAAATTTGGCAACGCATCGACGCTGTTCATATCGGCCTACGCCATTCTGGCGGAAGTCTCCTTCAACCGTGGCGATATTGACAGCCCGCAGAAGATGAACGACCGCCGCCGTGAAAAAGTCCGTTGGGGCGAAGGCAGGCCGATCACGGTGGCCTTGATCGAAGCCCGAACTGCGGCGGCGCGGGGCCAATTCGATACAGCGCGACGGTTTCTCGACGAGGCTTGGCTGGACGCCGACCAGCGCGGTTTTGCGGTGTTTGGCGGGACGTTTAATTGCGCATTCGCCGCGACCTACCTGGCGATCGGCGACATCGACCGCGCCGAGCAACTTGTTGCGGATTCGCTGCAAAGGATCGTCGGTTCTCCGGCAGTCGCCATTGAATGTTGCCTCAATCTGATCAAGGCGCAGATTGAGGAATTGCGTGGCCATCGCGAGTTTTCGCTTGAGCTGTTGCGTGGCAGCCTGGCCAGAATGCGCGAAGCGGGCATCGGCGGGATTTTCCGCAGCGGCTGCATTGCGCCATGGGCCTTCCGGACGGCGCTGGAAAACGGCATCGAGGTCGCTCATGTCCGACAGATGATCGGCAATATGGGGTTGCCGCCACCGTCACCTCCTGAGGAGTTCTGGCCATGGCCCGTCAAGGTCCGGACGATGGGCAAATTCGACATCGAAATCGACGGCAAGCCATTGCGGTTCGACACCAAGGCGCCGAAAAAGTCGCTTGAATTGTTGCAGGCCATCGTCGCCTTTGGTCAGGGCATCAGCG
>CAISUK010000181.1 GCA_903888645.1 uncultured Pseudomonadota bacterium
CATGCCCGACAGTGACCAGCGCACCTTGCGCGCGCCGTCCGCCCCGGGGATCACATCGCCAGCCAACGGGTGACAAGCAATCCAGGTGATGAAGTCCAGCCGCTCGGCTTCGCTCCATATCTGATCGGCCTGCTTGGCAAAAGTTGGCGTTTCGATGACCGTATGCATGGGGCACAAGATGCGGGATTCCCGTACGGCCATCAAGCCGCCGCGTGCCGGGGTAGGAGGCTCAGGTGCAACGGAACAGAAAACCGCGGTAAGCCCGCCGACCGTCTCGTTTGGGTCTACATCATCCTCCGATCGCGCACCAAATCGCCGGACTGGAGCCTAATGAGGCGCTAAATCTGTCTCATCGGCATGTGTCTTTGATGTCTACCCCAGTGAGGTGAAAGCAATAAAGTATATTTAACTCAGGCTCTTATGAAATTACCTAGATTTTCTGTTCCGTTGCACTAGAGGTCGAATTGCAACATTTTTGCGTAACTCACACTAATCTTGCTTGACGTGTCTCGTGGTTTAGCGAACAATAAAGCTCCGCGGAGGCCCTGAGCACTTTCGACGGGCACATCAACATCATTCAGGAGCAACAACCATGCGTCAGCTTTCAACGGCAGCTGAGGCTGCTATCTTGATGGCCATTTGCGTCAAACGCAAAGAGGCTGAAGCGGGCAAAGAGTTAAGTCGCCTCCGGCTTTCGGAGAAGACTTTAAAACTGCTCACCGGCCGCCGTCGCGTGGATTGGAGATTCGTCGCGGATTTGAATGAAGCGTTGTTAGACCATAACCTTATTTTGCTTCTCACTGGTGATGCCATTGGCCTGTTAAAGGCTAGCGCGATCAAAGGATTTCCGCGCATGAATTCAGACCGAGTGAGCGAAGAACTCAAGCTTGCCAGAAGGGGTAAACTGGACTACGACGACCTCGCGAACGAACTCGAAGATGAGACATCCGAGTTTGACGAGGAAATCGATGACTAGCGATTGGCTCTCACTACGGCGGGTACGGAAAACGTGTCCTTCAGGTAAGTCCAATACCGTCACTTTCATTCCAAGAATATGGAATTTTAAAACATTCAACGGTCACCTCGGAGTAGCCTATGTCTCGGACATTTCTTGATTCCCTCATCACTGAGAGGGCACTAGCCTTCATGAACCAAGGCAGGCTTCACGACTACGTTCTTTCGTCTGGGCCGGCGGATTATGCCCCGTCGGATGTTGCGATCCCGGAAGGAGCGACCCCTGAGGACATTGATGTTCTGCAGGAATTATCTGCCATTGTCCCGATATACACGAAGAACGTCTGTGCGAAGGTCCCGCCACGGCTTTCCGACGAAATTGACGGCATCGTGGCCTTGCTGGGTATCCCAAAGCGCGGGTTCATCGAGGCAGCTCTAATCGACGCGGTGAACCTGGCAAAGGACATCATGGAACGGGAAGGAGTGTATGAAGCGCAAGCCAAAGAGGAGGCGGCATAATTTTATCTAGCCGATTGTAGTGCCTCCGCCGTAGGTGTAGCAGCCCCGCCACGTTTGATGGCGCACTGCCCCATCGGTGCCATCGACCAGAGCCGAGACATCCCTAAGGACCAGATCGAAGCGCTCTTCGGCCCCTTCCACCGGTGGATGTCTCCTACAGCGCCGCCACCTGGGGCACCGCACTGGAGCCGGACATCGTGTGCCTGCTCGCCCAGACCAGCGACTGGCAATTCTGCCTGGAAAATAGCCGAGGCGGCGAGCTGGTGGCCTGGGTGAGCGTGTCGACATACTTGAGCAATCGATTGACTTGGAAGTGGTATTTACGTACGCGTTGGGGACCGGCCGAGTAACAACTGAACGCAGGGATGCCCACTGAGAGGGCGCTGATGCCCACGCAAGGCCAACGATCACAAGGGCGTGGGGCTGGTGACTCTCGCGGGCCTGCGCGATACCAAGAGCGGAGCGCTTGCCCGGAAGCCGGCTTCCCTGCTCGGTGCGCTGCTTGTCTCGCCGAAGCCGACGATCCGCGACGGTGGGATGCGTGGAAATTCAGGGACACCTCGCGACTGGCCTAACCTTCAAGAACCGTAGGAAAGAGCACGCTGGCTTTTGGCGCGTTAAATCAAAATTTTATGACTAAAAAAAGCCCGTCCGATGGGCATGCAAGAGAAAATCGTTTGGATCAATCTTTTGTCATATAAAAACAATGAGTTAACAAGGCGCGCGCGTGAAGTTTGATCGTTTTTGCCTTTTGACGCGTGCGTCCATCGATTGTGGTCTAATCGGCATTCCATTCGCTCGACACTTAACAAGAAATCATGATCCGCTCACGACGGCGGAATTTTTCATGATATGCTGAGCATAGATAAAGTCATGTCAAAACTCGAAGAACACTGCAAAGAATCAATAGAATTATTTGGAAAGCCTTATGAGTTTTTGCATCAATGGCTTGATGAGTTCCACGGTACCGAGCGCTACAGGATGCGACACCGTCGAGTGAGACATCATGAAGCTGGCATAAGAGATGCAGTCTGCTTGTTTGGTGAAGAAGTCTACGCTGTGGCCAAGCAACACATTATTTCCGATCTACGAGAGGAGGGATGGACGGAACAAGACGCGTTTCCAAGAGATGAAACCCACTATGTAGAAATGGGCTTCTTTTAGGGAAACAACCAAGAATGCACGTTGAATTCTTTTGCTTCCATCAGATGGTTTCAAGAAGTGTTCAAAATGATTGATACTCACAAGCAATCTGCCGTTTTTAAAGTGGTCGGCATCGGCTGTGGGGGACGGAACGCAATTAATCATATGGTCGAGTCTAGGCTTGATAGGGCAGATTTCATCTGCGTCGATACCGACACGCAGGCGCTCAAGGGGGCGCGGGCGAAGACCCTCTTGCAACTCGGTTTAGGCACCACCAAGGGGCTCGGTGCCGGCGCCAATCCTGAGGTGGGTAGACAGGCAGCGCTGGAGGATCGGGAGAGCATCGTGGAGGCATTGGCCGGTGCCGACATGATCTTCATCATCGTCGGCATGGGCGGCGGTACTGGTTCCGGGGCCGCTCCAGTGGTGGCTGAGGTTGCCAAAGAACTGGGCATTCTTACCCTCGCCTTGGTGACCATGCCGTGCCCCTTCGAGGGAAGTAGGCGGCGGCATATCGCGAAGGACGGTATTGCTGAATTGATCAAGCATGTGGGTTCACTGATCACGATTTCGAACAATAAGCGGTTTGCGGATCACGGCAATGATCTGACCCTGCTCGGGGCCTCCAAGGATGTCAACGATATCCTATGGAACGCTACCCGTAGCATCGTCGATATTACCTGCCAAGACTTGATCGGCGTCGACTTCGCCGATGTAACGACTGTGCTGTCTGGTATGGGGGTGGCTATGGTTGGCACTGGTACCGCCGTCGGCCCGGAGCGGGCGCGGGAGGCCGCGGAGGCAGCGATTTATTGCCCTCTGCTCGAGCATATCGATCTCGCCATGGCCAAGGGTATGCTGATCACCATCACCGCCGGCTGTAGCATGACGATGAACGAGTTCGATGAGGTGGGTAACACGGTTCGCGACTTTGCCGATGATGACGCTGTCGTAGTAATTGGCGTGCGGATCGATCTGGAGATGGAGGACGAGCTGCGGGTCACCATCGTTGCCACCGGCCTGGATGATCGGCATATTTCTGCGATGCGACCCGATGAGATCGCGCGGCGCAAGGAGATTACCCCCGATGGAAGGTGGACGGACTATAGTTTTGACGAATGTGAGTATATGCCAGCCTTTCTGCGTCGCCCGACGGATTGAACATGGGATCTGTGTGTGGGACCATGGATGCTTAGCCAACGATATTCGGTTGGTCGGGATAATGATCGCCACCAAGCCGTACCATGAACATGCCGTTTGAGAATGATTCTGCCCGAGCAGCGGACCTGATCGAACAGGCAGATGCACTTATCGTGGCATCAGGTGCTGGAATGGGGGTGGATTCTGGGCTTCCAGATTTCCGAGGCAACGAAGGTTTCTGGAAAGCCTATCCCGCGTTGGGGCGTGCCCGGCTCAACTTTTACGAAGCGGCATCCCCCACAACGTTTAAGCATGATCCCCGGCTGGCATGGGGTTTCTACGGCCATCGGCTGATGCTGTACCGGGAGACTGTACCCCACGCCGGCTTTGATATCCTCAAGCGTTGGGGGCACGGAATGCGGCACGGGCTGTTCGTCTTCACCAGTAACGTGGATGGACACTTCCAGAAGGCAGGTTTCGATGACAATAGAATTACGGAGGTGCATGGCTCCATCCATCACTTACAGTGCCTGTCTCGGTGCCGTGACTCCATCTGGACGACTGAAGACTTTGAACCTGTAGTGGATTCGGAGGCATGTCAGTTGGTCAACACATTACCCACTTGCCCAAATTGTGGTGGTCTGGCCAGGCCCAATATCCTGATGTTTGATGATCTCGACTGGGTCGAGGAGCGCCAGTTGCAGCAAATAGAGCGATTGCAACACTGGTTGAAGCCCGTGCGGTGCCCGGTCGTCATCGAATTGGGGGCAGGGACTGCGATTGCCACGGTGCGGCACTTCAGTGAGGAGGTGATTCATGACTGGGGCGGGAGACTCATTCGCATAAACCCGACAGAATGTCGAGTTTCTGGAAAGCTAGATGTGGGGCTGGCATGCGGAGCATTGGATGGCTTGAGGATGATAGACGAGTATCTGAAGGCTTGAGAAAACCAGGCTTCGATACTCGCTTGCATTTGATTCCACCCGAGCGCACGCAGTGTCAGGGTTCATCACCCGTTCGTGCCCCAGCCAAAGCAGTTGCATCATCGTACTTCATTCAGGAACCGTCGGGGCTTCCCGAGTTCCCAAACGTCTCTCTTCTTGCATGCCACGTCCTGCGAACTCCGGCGGACATCCGTGCTCTCGCGATGAACCAAGCACTTTATATTGCCTTCCAGTACGTTAACACTGTCGGCATCCGCAACAAGCCTATTTCGAAACTGTACCTGCACTTCAGGGAGAGCGATCTTCCCTGCTGCCTACAGGCTTCTCTGTGTACGATTACTCCATCTATTGTTCGCAGGTTACCCCACTACGCAATGGAATCAACACTCCATATGGGTGGGTAACTAGCCCTTACCCGACGCGGACTTCCACCCCGCAAGAGACGCCAAGCTTTGCTCTGCGCAGTAACGTAACGCCCTGAGCGCCCCTCTGAGCGCCCCTGTCAAGCAATTTCGACAAAAAAGCCCACCGGGTGCCAACAGGTTGCCCACAAGTTATCCACAACGCACGAGCGCGTTGTGGGCGGTCAGCGAGATGCCCTCAGGCGAGTTGCGGGAGGGGTTTCGCCGC
>CAISUK010000182.1 GCA_903888645.1 uncultured Pseudomonadota bacterium
GCGATGCCGCCCTCGACTACGAGGCAGCCAAACGCCTTCACAAAATAGAGGTGGACGTTCCGCATCCGGCGCCGTGCGTCGTAAGGGAAGACGCGATTGCAACGGAACCAGCGCTCCCAGTGGGGACTGCGTTCACGAAGCCACCCAGACATGTGCTCCCACGCAAGGTCGTGGGGCTGTGTTCTTGCGCTGTTGCAGGTCAGACAAATCTGGTGATCGAACTTCAGGACATCGGACTTGAGACTGCCGACCCTGCGGTTGCGCCGCCTGTCCGTATGAAAATACAGCGGGTCGCGTTGTGTCGGACCGGCGAACAACGAGCGCAAATCGGACACCTTGCTCATGTGTTCGCGCGTGGCGGCTTCCTTGTTTCCGCAAATCCAGCATTTCATCTGCGACCCCGTTTCTCAAACAAGAGGCTCCTCGATGCCACCTCGCCCGACCGGAGCAACATACTGGAACAGGCCGTAGCGCCCGCTGTGTGGGTTCTTGCTGAACATCTTGACCTGCTCAAGCGCCTTGATCGCCGGGGGCGGGTCAGTGTTTTCAACAACGATGACCTGCCGATCTCCGTTGAGTGCCTGGAGGTAGCTGTAAAACTGCTCCTTCAGGTCCGTCCCTGTGAGGTCGTCGTCGGCACCGTCGGGTTCGCGGTACGCGAGCAAAGGCGAATCGAGGATCACGAACCCAGGATGTGGGGTCGCGTTCGTCCTGCAATAGTCGAGCAATCCCAGCGTGAACGCAGCATGGGTGATCGCGCGCAGGCCCTTGCCGCGCGCGATGCGCTGCTTCCCGGCGATGACAAGATCGCGTGACTTCGCATCGAAGAACACCCGGCCACCTTCCGGAAAGTGCCACGTGTCGAGAATGGTCTCCACGCATTGCGCGAAGCCTTCGGCAACCGAGGTCGGGATGTCGCCCTGCGCAACAGTGGATGCACTGCACTCGTCCTGCCCCTTTTCAAGATCAGCGCGGCGGCGCTCGATGTCCTGCACGGTTGTCAGCAACGCCAGCGCCTCCCGGACTTCGCCGCGTTTGTCCGCGAACTCCGAATAAGACGAGCGAAGCCTCGCCAGCTTCGGCGCGATCAGTTGATCCACCTGGCCGGATATTTCTTTGAGTTCATTGACGACGGCGGGCATGCGCCTGTCGAAGCTCGCGCCCTCGCGCGTCAGGTCCCTGATCGTCACGGCGAGTTCGGCCCGCAGCAACTCGATCTTGGCGATTTCCTTACGGGCTGCCTCGACGACTGCTTCGATGTTGCCATCACAGTCGGCGCTCGCGCGCTGATGCGCGGGCTCGGCCCCGCACAACGGGCAGCTTGCCGGCCCCAGCACACCGAAGAGCGTCCCGCCTTCCTCAATGGCGCGGAGCCGCTCGATGTCGGATGCGTAGTGACGGTCGAGCAGGCTGAACCGCTCCAGCAACGCGCCTACTTCGTTCCGGCGATCCTTGCTCTCTTCAAGCTTCTTGCGGAGGTCGCGGCGGCGGCTGGCCGCCTGCTGGAACTCGGCCTCGGTCGCGCCGAGCTGGCCCGCATGCTGGTTCAGCGACGAGTCGATTTTCTGAAGTTGTTCTTCAAGCTCGTTGGGGCTCTTGGTCAGTTCCTTCAGGCGGTCGCGGTAGTCACCAAGAAGCTGATCAAGGAGCTGCAACTGTGCATCGCGTGAGAGCTCTTCGGGTTCGCGCTGTGCGCTGGTCACGAGGGCGGAATCGTCGACGCCCGTGAGCAGAAGCTTGAACGTCGAAAGATTGGACGTATCGGCAACAACATTACCGTCCGAGAGCGGCGAGCGCTGCTGCGTGATCTCCGTCTCGGTGACGATCATCAGGCGCGCGATGTTCCGGAAGCTGAGGCTGTTGGTTTCGCCGCGCGCGTTCCGGCGCACGCGCTTGCCAGCAAGGCCGCAATGTCCGAGAAGGAACGTGGACAGATTGGTATCGTTCTTCTCGCTGTGCTGTTCGGCCAGCACCTTTGGCTGAACGTTTTCGCCGGGCGGCTCATCGAGCAGACCTTCGTAGAGCTGGAAGGCCCCGCCGTCGATGCTTCGCACGATGGTGTAGGCCTCGCCCTGCATGGTTTCAAGAGCGAGCAGGACCCGGTCATAGCCGACGCGTTCGGAGATCTCCCGAAGCGGCGGCTTGCCGCCCATCATGAAGTCGATGGCTTCAACGATGAAGGACTTGCCTGTATCGGACGCTCCGTAGAGAACATTCAAGCCCGGCCCAAAGGTGACGAAGGCCGCGGGCTTGTTCGGGCCGAAGAAGGCAAGTAGGCGGAGCCGCAGGCCGGATGCGGGCGCAGCCATCAGGTGCCCCCCAGACTGCGTTCGACGTTCTGGAACTCTTCAACCCAGTCGTCGAAAAAGCGCCGCATGACAGCGCGGAACTGCTGGTCGGCGTAGCCACCGAGAAACCCGACGAGCCATGCCGCGCGCTCCTTCAGCGATTGCAGGTAGGCCGTCGTCAGCGACGAGAGGAACGTCGCAGCGTTTTCTCCGGCACCGTACTTGATGCCGTCGCCTGTGACCTCGCGAACGACGAGGTCGCGGGTCATCATCAGCATCAGCGCGTCTTCAACCAGCTTGCGGCGCACGAGCAGCTCCGCCGAGTGATGGGGTGTCGGCGGATGCAGACTCTCAGGCCCGCCGATGTCCCCGGTGTGAACAAGTAGGTAGTCGAACGCGACGAGCCGCTGAAGGTCGTAGGTCTGCGGGTAGGCCGCGCCGAGAATCGCAACGGCACGGATACCAGCCTCCAGCGGGCCGTTGAAGGTTGCCGGGTGTCGGTCCGGCTTCATCACTTGGACCATTGCAGCCGATCCTCGTTGGCGAGCTGATGGCAGATACCGTCACGGTCCTTGGGCTTCGTGCATGTGATCAGCGGGTTCGCCGTGATCTGCAACTCGCGCGCAGCCTTCGTGACCTCCACGATGCGAACGAAGCCGTCAGGATGGCTGGCATCGTGCGTGTCGATGACCCCATCATAGATGTCGCCCTGAAGCGCTTCGAACGTCCCGGCGGGCACGGTGTCGCGCGCGAAGACTCGGAGCGCTTCGGCCTGATAGAAGGCCTCCCGCTGGCGGCTGAAGTGCCCTTGCAGCTTGGGCCAAGTCTTCAATGCGCCTGGATCGGGAACTGCCGCCTTGGTGTGGTCTGCATACGCATTAAGCAACTGAGAAACGTAGCGGCTCTCGGCATGCGCGATGGCCGATGGCGGCTGCGGGACAATGGGGCGGGGCGGAAGCCCGCCGCCGAAGCGCGCAGCAAAGTTTGGCGTCTGCCGATGGTCCTCGACGAGCTGCAACGATGTCTTGGCCTCGAAGATCGAGAAGTCGAAGGCCTGCACATAGGCGAGGAGTGCGCCTTCGAGCGGAACGTCGTGCGTGCTGGTGATGCTGGACTCAATGTGGATCTTCCAGTTGGCGATTACGTCGCGCTTGAGCTTCCCGGCATCGGAGAGGAGCTTGGCCAGGCCAGTCCCCGCGCCCATCGGCGCGACGAAGAAATACCTTCGCGGCGCGGTATAGTCCTTCTTGAACGAGTACCAGAGGACCTTGCCGAACTCGACCCAGACATCGCCGGGTCGCAGCGCGTGGTCATAGTGCTTGCACTGGTAGTTGTCCCACACGCCTTGTAACTTCAGCGCATCAGCCAACCCAGCGACATCAACGCCGCGATCTCCCGCTCCGGCGAAGCGCTGCACTTGCGAATAGAGCTTCTTCAGGCAGTAATGCGCCCACTCCTGGACGAAGTCTTCCCATTGATCGGCGGAATACAGGAGGAGTTGCTGTTGTGGTGGGATGAGGGGGCCACGCGTGACAAGCGCGGCAGTGACCTGCACGGGCGACGCTGCCGGAGCCGAAATGTCCTTCCACTCGGCGGTCATGCGCGCAACGCCAGTGACGCGGAATCCACACTACAAAAGTCTCCGCCTTCGGCTGTATGCCGGACGTCGGGCTTGGCGCACAATATGGCTTCGGAGTCACCCGGCATAGGTTCGTTTTCTCTCAGGTTGCGTTGTCAGGCCCGAGTGTCGATTCCCCAATTGGAAGCTGCGCCGCTGAGAACGCAGCCCATCGCCCGTCAATTGTATTGAATGATAGCTTTCAGGAGTCATCCTCAAAGTCTGTTCCTGGCCGAACTGCGACGAAGCACAAAATATCCAGTTGACATGCCGCATCCCTCTACAAGAAATCTATCACGGATTTTGGATTGCCAAAATAAGTAAAAGCGGCTCCGAGATTGTCCGGGTTTGGACAATGACTCATCCCCGGTACTACGGATCTTTGTGCATCGCCACTCAAGGCATTCGTGCGTTCCCGACGATGCAGGGTCGCGCTGTCGTGCTACGCATCGTGACGTAACCGTCACGCGGACGCTGCCGCCAGCTTGTCGGTCAATCATTCGTCTATTTGCTCTTCTCGGCCTGAATGGCGGCCAGCTCGCGCTGCACGCGATCGATGACTTCCTGGATGCCCTTGCGATCATCGCCGTAGGCCAGAGTCAGCAGCGTCAGTGGATGCACGTCCATGACCTCGCACAACTCGGCGACCTTGCTCAGGGTCGGGCTTTTCAGGCCGCGCTCGAGCGAACTCATGTAGGTGCGGCTCGACACGTCCGAGAACGCCTCCTGGCTGAGACCACGTGCTTTTCTGACGATCTTGAGTGCCGCAGGGAAGGCGTTTTTCGCTATCATCGAACCGTGTCACGCAAAACGATGATGACACTCGATAGCGCCCTATAGGGCTACAATCTATAGTGTTCATTTATGACCTTCACTGCTTGTACTTGCGCCGGGTGTGCCTATGCTGAAAGCCGCTTTGTCGGAAATCATGTCTTCCGTAGATACGGATTCGATGATTCGTGCTTCCACGGATAGGGTGGAATCCGCTTGGGCAAATCCGTACGTTTCCGCACACCCGACGCCGCGCTCATCACGACCGTTTCCGGGCACCGACCATGAAACCCCTCATCACTGACGATCACCGCGGCCAATTGCTGGACAACGGCGCTGCCACCGCGCGCGGCGAGCAGCGCGACCCGCTGCCGGTGGTCAAATTGCTCACCCTGGACGCGCACGCTACCTGGCTCCTCACCGAACTCGATCCTAAGGATGGCGACACCGCCTTCGGCCTGCTCGACCTCGGCATGGGCATGCCGGAACTGGGCCACGTGCGGCTCTCCGTTCTGGAGGGCATGCGCGGACCGTTCGACCGGCCGGTCGAACGCGATCTGTATTTCACGCCCAAGCGTCGGCTCTCCGAGTACACGCAACGCGCGCGCGCCGACGGGTCAATCAACGATTGATCGCTTCGCCGCCGCTGAGAAACCTATTTGCCAAACCGCCTCTTGCAACGCGGCGCGGTGTGGATTCGAACTAGCCGGTTCATGGTCTTCTGTTCAGGGCAACGGAATACACAGGCCAAACAATCGCAGGGCATTTTCTGCGTCATACTCCGGCACACTCTGCAGCGACGCGCCGGCCCACGCTGCGCGACCCCACCCGATGGCACTTGACCAAACCCACTGATTACGACGATGACGACTACCGATACCCACTTGCAGGTAACACGATTGAAGGAGACCAGCCAGGTCATTGGCGCTGGACCGTGCCGCTACCGCGGCAGGTCAGCCATTGCCATGACGCCCTGTCATGGTTGAACGGGCGCAGAGTTGGCACCCCTCCGCCGCCTATCTCTATACCGTGCATCTCGACGGCCCGTCGCTGGCTTGGGAGTACCTGCGGCGCAATCCCGACTACCAGCGTGACTGGCAACGTCAAGGCCACGAAGTGCCCGATCCGCAACGTTGGGGCTTGCGCCTGTTCGAAGATCCGCAGGTCGACGCACGTTCGCTCCAGCCCGTTTGGCAGGCAGAGATCGATGCCGCCATCCCGGTGCATGTCGATGACGATCCTCCCGCCGACGCCGCGCCCTTCTGCCTCTGGGACATCCCCGGCCACAAATGCCTCAGCGATGACGGTCAGCAACTGCGCCTGACCGCCTTTGTCGGCGGCCAGGTGGCGCGTCTGGCGCTGGCCCGCAACCTCGAAGATGGCATGCCCTATAGTTATGCGGTGCGTGCCGGTCGGCACCGCCGCGGTCACTGGCGCGCCATCGAATCGCAACTGGCGGTGCTCGACGCTACGCCAGTCCTTGCCCGCCCCCGCCCCCATCGTACGGCGCTAGCCCACATGCACACCCTGCAGGGGCTCGATGGGGTGTTGGCCGGAGCCTCGCAGCGCGAGGTGGCTGCTGCCGTGTTCGGCCACCACACTGTGGCCGAACGTTGGCACGCCGACGGCGACCTGCGCGGCCAGGTGCGCCGCCTGATTCGCGGCGGTCATGCGCTGATGCGCGGTGGTTACCGCCGCCTACTCGAGATCGGCATTCCTGCCTAGGGACGATTGCGTGGGGGTGCACTTCGTCCCTGCCCATCACGCCTGACTTTCCCGAGACTGTCTCCATCCGGCGGCATTTGCTTCGTCGGCGATTCTGACCGATGGAGATACCTGCCTTGAGACAGATTTTGAACCCGCCGCAGGCTGCACCCGCTGCGACGCCGCCCGCGCGCTATCTCACCAACGAAGAAGCTGCCGCCTTCCTGCGCCTGTCGCCGCGCACCCTGGAGAAGCAGCGGGTGATCGGCGGCGGACCGCGCTTTCGCAAGTTCGGCCGGCGTGTGATGTACGCCCTCGTCGATCTCGAAACCTGGGCGGACGCGCGCAGCTTCGAGATGACGTCCGACCCTGATTACGCCGAACACCATGCAGCGCGCCGTCCCGGCGCCCGCTGAGGGATGGAGCGGGTTCTCAATGGCCATCGAGCAAGACCCGCCTACCGAGCCGCTCGAACTGTTCCAAACCTTCTCTGGCGAATTGCCGGCCCGCGATGCGCAGGACTTGATGGCTTACCCGTTCTTCTCGTTGGGCAAGAACAAACGCACGGTGCCGATCGACTATCAGACGGGCAGTGTCACGATTCGGGTCGAAGGTACTGCCGAGCATGGCCTGGCGACCATCTGGGATGCCGACATCCTGATCTGGGCGGCGAGCCAGATCGTCGAGGCGCGCGATGCCGGGCTGCGCTCGTCAAGACGAATGGCGGCCACGCCCTACGAAATCCTGCGCTTCATCGGCCGCGGCACGTCACTGCGCGATTACCAGCGCCTCAAGGCGGCCTTGGACCGCCTGCAGTCGACCAGCGTGGCGACATCCCTCCGCCAGCCGAACGCTCGGCGCCTGCACCGCTTCTCCTGGATCAACGAATGGAAGGAGCTGACGGTAGGGGAAGAACAGCAGCGCGGCATCGAGTTGATCCTGCCGGACTGGTTCTATGCCGGGGTGTTCGACGCGCGGCTGGTACTGACTATCGACGCCCACTATTTCCGCCTGACCGGCGGCATCGAGCGCTGGCTGTACCGTCTGGTGCGCAAGCATGCCGGCTGGCAACGGGCGGGCTGGTCGTGCGACTTTATCACGCTGCATCGCAAGTCCGGCAGCCTGGCGCCTTTCAAGGACTTCGCATGCGACCTGCGCCGCCTCGTCGTGCGTCAGCCCTTGCCGGGATATTCGCTGGCCATTCTGCAGCCCAGGGAAGGGCAGAAGGTATTGACCGCCCGCGCCGTGCCTTCCGCGGCACCACTGCGACCTGGCGGCAGCTTTGCTGGTCATCTCATTGGTCAACTCAGTGGTCAACTGGGTGCCGGTTGCGTGCCTATGGACAAACTGTGAGTCCACTCGTGCTATCAGGCGCCGCAATCCTCGTGCTATCAGGCGCTGGACTATCGTGCTATCAGGCGCTGGAACAGCCCGCAGAGCCTTATGTGGCGCGGCTCTCGGCGTCTCGTTAACTTAGATTCTAACTTTGAATCTAAAAACTAACGATTAAAAGAGACCCTTTCGCTGTGGATAACTCGACGCGGTGCCGTCCGCTTTCACTTCCATGATCATTGCCCTGCTCAACCAAAAAGGCGGAGTCGGCAAGACGACACTAGCCACCCACCTGGCTGGCGAGCTGGCGTTGCAGGGTAACTCTGTGATCCTGCTCGATGCCGATCCGCAAGGCTCGGCCCTCGACTGGACCCAGCGGCGCAATCAGCTTGGCTTACCCAGATTGTTCGGTGCGGTAGGCCTCCCCCGAGACAACCTGCATCAGGAAGCCCCCGAACTGGCCAGGCGCTGCGATCACGTGGTGATTGATGGCCCAGCTCGAATTACGGCCCTCGCGCGTTCTGCGCTCCTGGCAGCAGATCTGGTCCTGATTCCGCTGCAACCCAGTCCCTACGACGTCTGGGCCAGCGCCGAGATGGTGGCCTTGATTCGCGAAGCGCAGGTGTTTCGGCCAACGTTGCGGGCGGCCTTTGTCATCAGCCGGCGGGTTGGCACGACGGTGATCGGCAGGGAGGTACGTAATGCCCTGGTCGATCAGGCGCTGCCGGCGCTGCAGTCGGAGGTTCGCCAGCGCATCGTCTTTGCCGACAGTGTGGCCACCGGGCAGCTAGCTCGCGAACGCGACGCGGACAGCCTGGCGGCGGGCGAGATCGCGGCGCTCACCGAAGAAATCTTGCGGAGTGGGGCATGAAGAACGGCAAACGGATTGCCATCGGTGCGCGGCCGACTGTAAATCCGCAAGCGGATGCCTGGGTGCGCCAGGGTGACGGTGCAGACATCGGCAGCACCGATCTCTACAACGCACGGCTAACCATCGACGTGACGCCGGCGCTGCGCGCCCGCGTCAAGGTCACGGCGTTCACGCAAGGCGTCACCGTTGCCCAGATGCTGCGCGCATTGCTGGAACGCGAATTCCCGGAGCAGCGGCCATGAATGCGGGCTTGCAGGCAGTCAGCAACGCGCCACCAATGCCACGTCCCGTGCTATCGAAAGTTACGAACGATGCCCCGCTAACGCGAGTGTCGCTGGCGTTCGTCGCACAGCGGATCAATCTCTATCTGCGCTTTGGTCATCCGCTTCGCGAACTGCGCCTGGACGCGCATCGATGCTACGCGCTGTTCGCGCCGGCGGCGATGTTCTGCCGCATCCGTTGGGAGTCCAACGACTACGGGACGATCCGCTGGCAGCTCATGGTCTTGCAGGCAGGCACACCGCTCGAAGCCGTGCAAAGGATTGCCGCCATTCAACCCGGTGCACGGCTCTTGCTGCAGGCCGAAGGGGAACGGCAGGTGCAGTCGGTATTGCCGCAGATCGATGCCATCGAAGCGTTAGGAATCGATCCGGTGGCGGTGTCCCCGGCCTATTGGCGCACCTTGGGCAACCGGTTGTCGGCGCGCTTGCCGCTGCCGGTCTACACCACCGAGCGGCATGCGGCTGTCCTCGCCGGCGAAATGCTGCAATGAACGGCTGCGCCGGCCCTTGGGGTGTCGTGTGGTTGGCGGGCCTGGGTATCGCTGCGCTGGCCTGGTCGTCGCTGCATACCGCCGACGCCTTCATCGTCTACAACCCGAGCGACAGCGTGCCAAGCGGTTGGTACCGCATCGGCGCTCCCGATGCGTTGCACGTCGGCAGCGTGGTGCTCGTCAGGCTTCCAGCAGAGGCCGCCGCGCTGGCGGCGCAGCGCGGCTATCTGCCTGAGCACATCCCGCTGCTCAAGACTATCGGCGCGCTGCCGCCGCAGCAGGTGTGCATCGAGCAGCACTTCGTTCGCATCGACGGCGTGGCAGTCACTGCGGTCCTTGCGGCAGACGGCCAGGGCCTTCCGCTGTCGGCATGGCAGCCCTGTCGAAGGCTTCGCGATGGCGAGCTGTTCTTGCTCAGTGCGACCAATCCGGCGTCGTTCGACAGCCGTTACTTTGGTCCGATTGCTGCCGCCGCCGTGATCGGCAGCGCGCAGCCGTTATGGACGTGGGGCACGCCATGAACGGGGAGTGCCGCATGCCGTTCTTGGTGCAATGTCGATGCATTGGGTTGGCGCCGCGAGTATTTGGTGCGGTGCTTCCCCCGTGCAGACCATCGCAGCCCGCCCGTCGGAACTGGTCGCAGCAGCGATCGGTAAAGGCGGAGGGCAAGATAAAAGGGGGCGGCACGCCGGGGTGCCGTAAGGCGGGTCTGCACGTGGGTGGGCGCGGCACGCGCTTGTTGTGGCGCTGTGCCGCGTGCGGCGCGAAGTCCGCACCGGTATTGATCGAATGCTGTGCTTTGCTCGCTGGGCTTGGCGTTGCCGCGCTGGAGCTCATGCCATGAGCAAGCAGGACGATGAGCGCTTCCGCGTCCGCCCCAGCACGCCGAAAGACCGGCAGCAGAAGTTCATTTCCAAGGTGTTGAGGGAGGTCAGCAAGGCCGGCGGGAAGCCGCTGCGCAAGTCGGCCGGGCAGCCTGGCGCACGGCTCGGGCGGGGGTATGTGGCCGCGCGTTTTACCGGCCGCACGACCCAGCCGGGATCGCGGCGCGTCACCATCAAGACCCGGCTGGTGAACCTCAAGCAAGCCGGGTCACGCTCGATCACCACGCATCTGCGCTACATCGAACGTGAGGGCGTCGGCCGCGACGGCGAACCGGGCCAGGCCTATGGCCCCACGACGGACAACGCCGACCAGGTCGCCTTCGAGGAGCGGGGTCGGGAGGACCGCCACCAGTTTCGCTTCATCGTCTCGCCGGAGGATGCCGAGCAGCTCGAGGATCTGCGGCGCTATACCCGCCACCTGATGGGCCGCATGGAAGCCGATCTGGGGACGAACCTGGATTGGGTGGCGGTCGATCACTGGAATACCGACAACCCGCACACCCACATCGTGCTGCGCGGCAAAGATGACGCCGGCCGGGACTTGATCGTTGCCCGCGACTACATCGCCGAAGGAATGCGTGAACGCGCTGCGCAGTTGGCCACCGAATGGCTGGGGCCGAAGAGCGAATTGGAGATTCAGCAGAGCCTACAGCGGGAAGTGGATCAGGAGCGTTGGACCAGCCTGGACCGCACGCTGCAACGTGAAGCGCAAGGCGGGCTGATTCACTTGAACCGGGCGACAGATGATCCAATGCGCAGACCGCCGCGCGGGTTGCTGGTCGGTCGCCTGCAACACATGCAGCGGATGGGGCTGGCGTACGAGTCAGCGCCCGGCGTCTGGGCCGTCCATGCGGAGGTCGAAGCGGTTCTGCGCAGCATGGGTGAGCGCGGCGACATCCTGCGTACGCTGCAGCGGGCCATGGGCGACCAGCCACGGGACCTGGCGGTGTTCTCGCCCGGTGACAACGTCCGTCCTGTGGTGGGCCGGGTGGTGGCCAAGGGTCTGGCCGACGAGTTGTATGACCGCGGCTATCTGGTGGTCGATGGCACTGACGGAAAAGCCCACTACGTTACCTTGCAGGCCAAGGTTGAGCTGGAACAGTACCCGCTCGGCGCCGTGGTGGAGGTACGCGGTTCGACCGACATCCGCGTCGCTGACAAGACCATCGCCGCGCTGGCGGTCGACGGCCTGTATCGGTCTGATCTTCACTTGTCGATTGTCAAAGCTCAGACCGCTGTTGAGCGCGACCCCAAGGCGGTCGTTGCTGCCCATGTGCGCCGCCTGGAAGCGCTACGTCGCGCGGGTATGGTCGAACGGGTGAGCGAAGGTGTGTGGC
Source organism: uncultured Pseudomonadota bacterium (assembly GCA_903888645.1). Taxonomy (GTDB): domain Bacteria; phylum Pseudomonadota; class Gammaproteobacteria; order Burkholderiales; family Rhodocyclaceae; genus CAISUK01. The sequence goes on from CAISUK010000182.1 coordinate 11,578, forward strand.
GGGTGCCGGCGGATCTAGCGGAACAAGGTCGGCACTACGATCGGCAGCGACTCGGTGAAGTGTCCGTGGTCTTGCATTCCCAACTGCCCATCGAGAGGCAGACGCGCGTGATCGGCGCGACCTGGCTGGATCAGCAATTGATTGACGGGAATCGTGGTGTCGCGGACCAGGGCTTCGGTGGCGAAGTGCGCGAAGCCCTTCGGCAGCGGTTGGACTTTTTGATCGAACAAGGTTTGGCAGAGCGGCATGGACAGCGCGTGATCTTGGTCCGCAATCTGTTGGGGACGCTGCGCGGCCGCGAGATCGATGCCGTTGCCAAGACCATCAATTCTGAAACCGGACTCGTCCATCGCGCGGTGACCGAGGGCGAGCGCGCCAGCGGCGTCTACCGACGGAATGTACTGCTGGCCAGTGGGCGGTTTGCCATGCTCGATGACGGCATGGGGTTCAGCCTGGTGCCATGGAAGCCCGTGATCGAGCAGCGCCTGGGGCAGACCTTGACTGCCGTGATGCGCGGCGGCCGGGTGTCATGGGAATTCGGGCGGCAACGCGGGGTGTCTGTCGGTTGACGCCCAGGACGCCGAACTTACTTCTTTTTGATAGTCTTCTTGCCGGCCACGGCCGCCTTGAAACTGTCGCCCGCCGTGAACTTCGGCACGGTACGGGCGGCAATCTTGATGGCGGCACCGGTCTGCGGATTCTTGCCGGTGCGGGCAGCGCGCTTGGCGGACTTGAAGGAGCCGAAGCCCACCAGCGTGACGCTGTCGCCCTTGGCGACGGTTTTTGTCACGGTAGCGACGAGCGAATCCAGTAACTTGCCGGCGGCGGCCTTGCTGAGGTCAGATTCCTTGGCAACGATTTCGATCAGTTCGGATTTGTTCATGGCATGTCCCCTTTCGTTGTGGTGAATGAATACCTTTTCCGGCGATTGCAATGCTGCGATCTTCTTTATGCCGGGCAGCTGTTTTATGGCGGCCTCGACGCGCGAAGCCAGCGATCGAGAGCCTACTAGGCAGGATGCTACCAAGCGAATCGCCCCACGGAAACAGTTATGACGGGCAAAATTTGCGAAAACGCTTTGGCGGAACCAGCGCTTGACCTCCCTTCAAGACTCGATCCAATTCAAACGAGGAGTTCGCCGTTAATAATTGCTGGGTACTTTTGTCATTTTGGCATTGCCGGGTCCGTCGGTGAATTTGTAGCGCCAGCAAGATCGCGAAGGGTCCGTTACAGGCACCATGTTTTTTGCCCATGGTTCCATCAACGGCCGGAACGGCTGCCAACAATCGCAGGGATTGAACGGCAAGTAAGTCATCTGATAACGGTTGCTCGGCTGCGCTGGGCATCGGACCGGTCCTCAGCCTAAGCGATCCTAGGGCAGTGCGCCGCCAACGGCGAAAATGCGCAGGTCACCAGCCATAAGCAACATAGTCAGAGCGAGTGAGAGCTTGGCGTTTCAGGCTACAGCCGGACTCGGACCGTTGCTATCAGCACCCTCTGTAACGTCAATGTCAGCAGTGAAGGACGAAACTGGACAGGTACCCCCATGAATGCGCTCTGTTCGATCAGGAAGCCTTAAAACTTTCGCAGAAACACGATTACGACAGTTGACATAGATAATTTCACCAGTATAGAATTCGCGCCGTCACCAGAAATACGTTTTCTACTGATATGACGAAATTAGGGCAAGTGGCAAGTATCCGCATGGGTTACCCCTTCCGTTCGCGCCTTGAGCACGATGCGGAGGGTGCAATTGCTGTTGTGCAGATGAAAGACATAGACGACGCTAGTTTGCTGCACTTGGAGGACGCCGTTCGGGTGGGTAAGCCAGACTCCTACAAGCACCACCTGATTAGGCCGGGGGACTTGGTATTTCGCTCGCGCGGGCGGACCAATTCTGTGGCGCTAATTTCGGAAGGCGTGGGGCCGGCGGTTCTTGCTGCACCCATGTTGTTGATTCGGCCATTTGATGTGCTGCCTGCCTACTTGCTCTGGTACATCAACTTGCCGGCAATTCAGGCAGCGTTGGCAGCACAGGCGGAAGGTACGGCGGTGCGAATGATCAGCAAGGCGGCGCTGGAGCAGTTGGTGATCGCAGTTCCGCCCTTGGAGACACAGCGGCGAATCGTCGAGATTGGACAGCTTGCCAGTCTTGAGGCAAGGATCACAGCCGAATTAGCGAATCGGCGTAAAGCGCTGATCGACGGAATTCTGATGCGTAGAGCTCAGGATACCCACTTAAGCCCGGTGGGTCAGGACGCCGACCCAGGTACTGGTAATACCTGAGCCGGCGCGTTATGCAACACAACGTTTGAGGTAGATATCATGGCAAAAACGCCTTCATCAAGCAACACCCGTTTTGTTCAGCCGAACCCCCAAGGTGGCTGGGACAACAAGAAAGCCGGCGCAAGCCGTGCAGGCTCTCACCACGACACCAAGCAGGGAGCTATCGATGCCGCCCGGCAAATGAGTCAACGCGAGGGGTCTGAGTTGAAGATCAAGAACCTGGACGGAAAGATCGCACAGTCGGATAGCCACGGTCACGATCCGAGAAACATCCCCGGCTAAGGCCAAAGGCGGGAGGAATCCTCCCGCCTCTCCCAAACATCAAAGGAATTTCGGATGAACGACAAAATCACACAACAAGAAGTCAACTCGGCTGCGTGGGCCGCCTGCGACACATTCCGTGGCGTTGTCGATCCGGCCCAATACAAGGACTACATTCTCGTGATGTTGTTCCTGAAATACATCAGCGACCTCTGGCAAGACCATTACGACACCTATCGCCAGCAATACGGCGACGACGACGAGCGTATCCGGCGCAAATTGGATCGCGAGCGATTTACGTTGCCATTCGTTGAATTCAAGGATGAAAAAACTGCCGAGATCATTGAGCATTTCGCCGGCGATTTCAACAGCCTGTACGAGCGCCGCAACGCCGCCAACATCGGCGAGCTGATCAACATCGTGCTAGACGGCATCGAGGATGCCAATAAGGCCAAGCTCGACCGCGTCTTCCGCAACATCGACTTCAACTCGGAAGCCAACCTTGGACAAACCAAGGATCGCAACCGTCGCCTGAAAAATCTGCTTGAAGATTTTGCCAAGCTCGATCTGCGTCCCTCGCGTGTTTCCGAGGATGTAATCGGCAATGCCTACATCTACCTGATCGAGCGCTTTGCCTCCGATGCCGGCAAGAAGGCGGGCGAGTTCTACACCCCCAAACAGGTCTCGCGTCTGCTGGCCCGACTGGCCAAGCCCAAACCCGGCAACCGCATTTGCGATCCGGCGTGTGGCTCAGCCGGTCTGCTGATCGAGGCTGCAGCGCTGGTGGAAGAATCCGGCAGCCGCGATTTCGCTCTCTTCGGCCAAGAGGTGAACGGCAGCACCTGGGCACTGGCGCGCATGAACATGTTCCTGCACGGCAAGGATTCCGCTCGCATCGAATGGGGCGACACCCTCAATAGCCCGGCGCTGGTCGAAGCCGACCGCCTGATGCGCTTCGATGTGGTGGTGGCCAACCCGCCCTTCAGCCTCGATAAATGGGGCTCGGAGCACGCCGAGTCGGATCGGTTCAATCGCTTCTGGCGCGGTGTGCCACCCAAATCCAAGGGGGATTACGCCTTCATCACGCACATGGTCGAAACCGCATTGCCGCAGGCCGGTCGTGTCGCGGTGGTTGTGCCGCACGGCGTTCTGTTCCGGGCGGGAGCCGAAGGCCGCATCCGGCAGAAGCTGATCGAGGACAATCTGCTCGATGCAGTCATCGGCCTGCCGGCCAACCTTTTTCCCACCACATCCATTCCGGTCGCCATTCTCGTGTTCGACCGGTCGCGGGAAAAGGGCGGCGAGCGCGAAACCCGTCGCGATGTTCTTTTCATCGACGCCAGCAGGGACTTTCAGTCGGCCAAAACGCAGAACGTCCTGTTCGACTCGCACATCGACAAGATCATTGCCACCGTCGAAGCGCGCCAGAACGTCGACAAATATGCCTTCGTTGCCACGCTGGCAGAGATCACCGAGAACGACTTCAACCTCAATATTCCTCGCTATGTGGATACATTCGAGGAAGAGCAAGAAATCGACGTGGCCGCCGTCGAGCAGGAAATCGAGCGTCTCGAGGGCGAACTGGCCGAGGTGCGGGCGAAGATGAAAACCTGTCTCAAGGAGTTAGGTGTATGAGTTTCGAGACCAGAGGTCACGGCAGCGAACTCGTGAAAGCCTGTCACTGGTTCAGGCAACCGCACGGTTTTCTCGTACGCATAAAGGGTAGGGACATTTTGTCCCTACCCTTCGTCGAGCAGAGGGGGGAGGCAACTTGCCCCCCTCCTTTGGCAGGTTCAGACATTCGGAAATTCCGGACAACTGCAAAGGTCGCAGAAGCCATTGCCGACTTGCGAGGCAAGCAGAAATGACCGAAGGCGAATTGATCCTTTATACGGCCGAAGACGACACGGTCAAAATCCAGCTCCGAGCCGAGGGCGGCACGGTCTGGCTGACACAACTGGAAATGGCCGAGCTATTCCAGTCCAGCAAGCAAAACATCAGCTTGCATATCAAAAACGTGCTTGCGGAAGGGGAGCTGAACGAGGAAGCAACTGTCAAGGAATCCTTGACAGTTCAAACCGAAGGCACCCGGCACGTTCGCCGCAGCAACCTGCTCTATAACCTCGACATGATCCTTGCCGTGGGTTATCGGGTGCGCTCCCTGCGCGGCACCCAGTTCCGGCAGTGGGCCAGCACCACGCTCAAGGAATATCTCGTCAAAGGCTTTGCCATGGACGACGAGCGGCTCAAGCAGGCTCAGCATTGGGACTATTTCGACGAGTGGCTGGCGCGTATCCGCGACATTCGCGCCTCGGAAAAACGCTTCTACCAAAAACTCAAAGAGTTGTTCGCCACAGCAGTGGACTACGACAAGACCAGCGAGCAGGCACAACTGTTTTTCAAGCAAGTGCAAAACAAAATGCTCTGGGCGGTGACCGGCCACACCGCCGCCGAACTGATCGCGGCGCGCGCCGATGCCAGCCAACCCAATATGGGGCTGACCAGCTGGCGCGGAAACCGGGTGCGCCAGGGCGATGTGAACACCGCCAAAAACTATCTGCAACAGTCTGAAATCGACGCGCTTAACCGCATCGTCGTCATGTACCTCGATCACGCCGACGACATGGCTCAACGCCGTCAGGCCATGACCATGCAGGACTGGGCACAAAAGCTCGATGCCTTTCTGGCATTCAACGAGCGCGATGTGCTGACCCACGCCGGCAAGCTACGGGCGGACGTGGCGGAAAAACTGGCGCTGGAGCGCTACGAAACCTTCGATACGGCGCGGCGGGAGGCGGCACGGCTGGCGGCGGATGCGGAGGATGTGGCGGCGCTAGAGAAAAGCATCCAGCAGATCGAGAGCGCGAAGAACAAGCTTGAGAGCAAAGGGCAGGGGAAAAAGAAATGAAAGTCCCAAACGGTTGGGCCAAGGTGCCGCTTCACCATGTCGCCGACGTTCAGACCGGTCTGTCAAAAAGTGAGAGCCGTACGGGTTCATTCATCAAGAAGCCCTATCTGCGCGTAGCTAACGTACAGGATGGCTATTTGGACCTCACGGAAATAAAGGAAATCGACGTTCCCATATCGCAGGTGGAACGATTTCGCCTACATCTGAATGATGTTCTCCTGACGGAAGGTGGCGACTTTGACAAGCTTGGTCGCGGTTGCGTTTGGCTAAACGAGATACCGGGTTGCGTTCATCAGAATCACATCTTTGCCGTCCGTGTCTCCAGGCCGGCACTAATGCTTCCGGCATTTCTGGCCTGTCAGGTTCAGTCAGCGCACGCAAGAAGCTATTTTCTGTCGTGTGCAAAGCAGACAACCAACCTTGCCAGCATCAATTCCACCCAGATCAAGGAGCTTCCGGTTCTCCTCCCGCCGCTCGATGAGCAGCGGGCAATCGTTCAAGCACTGTCGGCATGGGATGCCGCGAACGAGAAGACCGAGGGACTGATTGCGGCGAAGGGACGGCATTTGAACTATCTACGCGAACACTACCTGACGAAGCCGAAGCAATCGTGCCGGATCAAACTTAAGGCAGCCACTCGCGAAACTACGGAACGCAACGGCAAGCGTCTTGCGCGCGACGCTATCATGGCTGTGACCAAAGGAGTCGGCCTGCGGCCGATGCGCGAGGAAACGATTGCTGCTGCCATCGACCGCTACAAGATCGTCCGGCCCAAGGCTTTCGCTTATAACCCAATGCGTTTGAATATCGGCTCCATCGCCATGTCGCCCCTCGATGATGTCGTATTGGTGAGTCCCGATTACGTGGTCTTCGAATGCGACGAGGCAAAACTGCTGCCGGGCTACCTCAACCATATGCGCCGTACCCGTCTCTGGGCCAGTCACTTCGAGGCTGCCGGAAGCGGCGGCGTACGCATTCGCATTTACTACGACGACCTCGCCGCATTCACCTTCCCACTCCCCTCTTTGGAAGAGCAGAAGCGCGTGCTCTCCGTTCTCGACGCCGGTGTCACAGAGATTGAAACGCTTGAGCACTACTTGGTGGCGATCAAAACACAGAAGCGCGGCCTGATGCAAAAACTCCTGACCGGCCAGTGGCGTGTGCCGGTGAAAAGCAAGGCGGTGGCCGCATGAGCAGCTTCCGTTTTGACGAAAAACACCTCTCGCAAATCCCCGCACTGCAACTGCTGGCCAATCTCGGCTATCGCTATCTGACGCCGGCCGAAGCGCTGGCCATGCGCAGCGGACGCCTCTCAAATGTGCTGCTGGAAGAAGTTTTGCGCGACAGCCTCAAGCGCATCAACCGCATCCAGCACAAAGGCGACAGCTACCTGTTCAGCGAAGAAAACCTGCAGAGCGCAATCCAGCGTCTGAAAAACGTCAAGTACGACGGCCTGCTGAAAACCAACGAGTCGGTCTACGACCTGCTGACGCTGGGTGTGGCGCTGGAACAATCGGTGGAAGGCGCGGTGCGCAGTTTCACGCTCAACTACATCGATTGGAAAAACCCGGAAAACAACGTTTATCACGTCACCGCCGAGTTTTCGGTGGAACGCACCCGCAGCCACGAGACGGCGCGGCCGGACATTGTGCTGTTCGTCAACGGCATCCCGTTCGCGGTGATCGAATGCAAATCACCCAATACGGAAGTGCCGCAGGCCGTGTCGCAGATGATCCGCAACCAGCGCGACGAATATATCCCGGCGCTGTTTACCTACGTCCAATTGCTGATCAGCACCAATAAAAATCACTGCAAATACGCCACCGTTGGAACGGCGGCGAAGTATTGGGCGGTGTGGCGCGAGGAGCGGGAAGAGAAGGACGAGGATGGCGCGGCCTTGCGTTCGGTGCTGGACCAACCCCTGCCGCAGGAAGCCAAGGCCGGGCTCTACGAGTTGCTCGCCGAAGGTTTTGGTGTCCGTGAGCCGAGTGCCGACTATCTGGTGCGTCGTGCGCTGACCGAACAGGATCGTACGATTTACGCCTTGTGCCGACCCGAGCGGCTGCTGCGCATGGCAATGGTATTCACGGTATTCGACGGCGGCCGGCGCAAGATTGCTCGCTATCAGCAGTTCTTCGCGGTCGAGCGCATCATCGGGCGGGTCAAGCAGCGCGATGAATCGGGTCGACGAGCCGGCGGTATCGTCTGGCACACGCAGGGTTCGGGCAAGTCGCTGAC
>CAISUK010000183.1 GCA_903888645.1 uncultured Pseudomonadota bacterium
AGTTGATGGTCAATGTGGTAACGCGGCTCACCGGCACCTGTTTGGCGAGCTTGAGTGTCAGCACGCCATTTTCCAGGCTGGCTTCGCTGCTGCCAGCGTCAATGTCCTGTGGCAGTTCGTACGCCGATTTGTATTGGCGGTTTGCGCCTTCCTTGCTCTCGATGCGCACGATCGCGGCTTCGATACCGATGTTCAACTGGTCTTTGGCAATGCCAGGAACGTCGAAGCGCAGGGTGTAGAACTTTTCGTCCTGCTCGACCGCGCAGGCGGTCTGGCGGCTGTTCAACTGGGCCTCTGAAAGGAAGCGCTCCAGCGAATGCCCCGCTGTTGAATGCAGAGGGTGGCGAAAACTGGCGGGGCTGGTGGCAAAAAACATGGGTGAACTCCTAGTACACTGCGCGGCGTTCAACGCGAACGCCGCTTGGGTCCAATCTGCGCGCAATGCATCTGTTTTCAAGAGAAATTTCCAATGTTTATTCTTCGCTGCCGGGCCTTGAAATTGGCGCTACTGGCGCTATGGGCGCTCACGCTGGGTCTGGCCCAGGCTGAGTCGGCGCCGATCAGGATTGCGATGATCGAGAGCCTGAGCGGTCCATTTGCGAACACCGGCGAGGCCGTGTTTCGTAACCTGACCTGGGCCGTCGAACGCGTCAATGCAGGCGGCGGTGTGAAGCTGACTGGAGCTGGCGCTGCCGCTGGCAATCGAACGCTGGCGTTGGAGCGCTACGACAGCAAGGGGCAGAACGAAGAGGCCTTGTCGGTGCTCAAGGCGGCCATCGATGATGGCGCTCAATTCATTGTGCAGGGCAATTCCTCGTCGACTGCAGCGGCGCTGATTGACGCGATCAACAAGCACAACGAGCGCGAGCCGGGCAAGCGTGTGCTGTTTTTGAATTACTCGGCCGTTGATCCGATCCTGACCAACGAAAAATGCAGTTTCTGGCATTTCCGTTTCGATGCCCATGCCGATATGCGGATGAGCGCGCTGATGTCAGTGCTCAAAGAGGACAGCGACCTCAAGCGTGTTTACCTGATCGGCCAGGATTACAGCTTCGGTCACGCCGTGGCGCGAGAAGCGAAACGCCAGCTTGCGACTTTGCGCCCCGATGTGCAACTGGTGGGCGAAGAACTGCACCCGATGGGTCGGATCAAGGACTTCTTGCCCTATGCCGCCAAGATCAAGGCCAGTGGTGCGCAGGCTGTCATCACGGGCAATTTTGGTAATGACTTGACTCTGCTGGTGAAGGCGGCGAAAGAGATCGGTTTTGAAGGGAAGTTCTATACCTTCTACGGTAATGCGCTGGGCGCGCCGGCAGCGATGGGTGACGCCGGTATCCGCAAAGTGCTGGCGGTTGCCGACTGGATGCCCAACGTGCCGACTGCGCCGAGCGAGGCCTTCTACCGGTCCTTTCGCCAGCGTTTCCCGAAACCGGCCGAGGACTATGTCCATCTGCGCATGCAACTGATGGTGGTGGCACTGGCGCAGGCGATTGAAAGGGCTGGCAGCACCGATGCATTGGCTGTAGCGATGCAACTGGAGCGGGCCAAGGTTACGCTCGCCGGCCAAACCGGCAGCATGCGCGCGTCCGACCATCAGTTTCAGCAAGCCCTGGTCGTCGGTGTGATGGAGCGGCAAGGCGAAGCCGGCGTCAAGTTTGACGTTGAAGGTTC
>CAISUK010000184.1 GCA_903888645.1 uncultured Pseudomonadota bacterium
CCATCGTGAAACGCTCCCGCGACCAGTCCGGCGAGGTACCCAGCCGGCGCATCTGACGGGTGATGCTGCCGCCCGAATACTCCTTCCATTCCCAAACTTTTTCGAGGAATTTCTCGCGGCCCAGTTCGTGGCGGGAAATGCCTTGGGCATCTAGTTGGCGTTCGACGACGATCTGTGTGGCGATGCCTGCGTGGTCGGTGCCCGGTTGCCACAGTGTGTTATCGCCGCGCATGCGGTGATAGCGGGTCAGCGCATCCATGATCGTCTGGTTGAAGCCGTGCCCCATGTGCAGCGTGCCGGTGACATTGGGCGGCGGCAACAGGATGCAAAATGTGTCCGACTTGCTGTGATCGAGGCCGGCTTTGAAGTAGCCGCACGATTCCCATAGGGGATACCAGCGCTGCTCTATATCGGCCGGTTCAAAGCTTTTGGCGAGGTCCATGGGGCGTGCGGGCAAGCGCGGAAAAACGGCAGATTATACTGGACCAAGTGTGTCGGTCGGGCGTCAGTCGGCCTTCTCGATGTCTTCGCCGACGGTCTGCAGCCAGGTGATCAAGTCGCCGCGCGCCCGTGACGTGATCTGTCCGACAATGCGATCCGTCACGCCGTCGAGGATCGACTGGACGATGGTTGGCAACTGCTCGTCGAACCAGGCATCAAGCTCATCAGCCACCTGCCGGCGCAACTTGGGCAAGATTTCCGCCAGGCGTTGTCTGACCAGTTCGTCAATGTGTGCCTGGCCCTCCGGCGTGTTGGCGGGTTCAATGCTCAGCGGCGGCGCCAAGGCGATTTCAGCGTCGATGATGTCTGTCAATACGGGCACATCTTCACCGGCCGCGAATGGTCGATAGCGCTGCATCAGGACGTCAGCTTTTTGCAGCAGGGGATCCGGGTCGCTCATCGGCTTAAACTGTGCTGCCGAGATCCTTGCCTTGAAGCTGGTAGCCGCGCTCGCGGTAGAACTTGAAGCGCTCGCGTGCAGGAATACGCACCGAGTCCTCATTGCTGACAATTTCAATCAGTGTCTGGAAGCGGGCAAAACCGGGCGGAACTTCGTCCGCCAGGTTGAGCAGGCGTTCGTCCTGGGGCAACGACGGCAGCGCAAAGAAATCGTTTGTAATCACGATCGGCGTTTCACTGGCCAGTGGCGAAGCGGCTCTGCAGTGCGGTACAAAGCCCGTCGGCGCCTGCGTCCACAGGATACGATCAAGCTGATTGCCCACGTCATCGTTGGGTGCATAAACAAGCACTGGTTGGCGCTGCTCCCAGGAATTGAACAGCCAATTGGCGGCAGCTTGCAGGCGGTCGCGAGCGCCGTGATAGAAGAAGATTTCGGTCACTTGTACTTTGCCGCACGAGCGAGCAAAAAATGGGTCAACAGCGGTACCGGTCGACCGGTCGCACCTTTTTCTTTACCTGATTTCCACGCCGTACCGGCGATGTCCAGATGGGCCCAATCATATTTTTGCGCGAAGCGCGACAGAAAGCAGGCGGCCGTGATGGTGCCGGCCGGGCGTCCGCCGATATTGGCCATGTCGGCAAAGTTACTCTTCAACTGCTCCTGATAGTCTTCCCACAACGGCAGATGCCAGGCGCGATCATGGGCATCCTGGCCGGCATCGATCAGTTCGCGAGCTAGGCTGTCGTCGTTGGCAAGGAGACCACTGGCGACGTGACCGAGGGCAATGATGCAAGCGCCGGTGAGTGTGGCGATGTCGACGACGCAGTCCGGCTCGAAGCGTTCGGCATAAGTTAGCGCATCGCACAGAATCAGCCGGCCTTCGGCGTCGGTATTGAGGATTTCGATGGTCTGCCCGGACATCGAAGTGACGATATCGCCGGGCTTGCTGGCTGCGCCACCGGGCATGTTTTCAGTAGTCGGAATGATGGCGACGACGTTGAGCGGCAACTTGATCTGGGCGATGGCGCGCATCGTGCCGAGCACACTGGCGGCCCCGCACATGTCATATTTCATCTCGTCCATTTCGGCGCCGGGCTTGAGCGAAATGCCGCCGCTGTCGAAGGTGATGCCCTTGCCGACAAGCACCACTGACTTCTGCTCACTGCTGCCCAGGGCATGATGCAGAACGATGAATTTCGGCGGCTGGTGGGAACCCTTGGCGACCGAGAGCAGCGAGTGCATGCCGAGTTTCTCCATGTCGGCGCGCTCGAGTACTTCTATGTTCAGCTTGAATTCGGCGGCGATTTCCTGCGCTTGTTCGGCGAGGTGGGTCGGCGTGCAGACGTTGCCGGGCAGGTTGCCGAGATTCTTGGCCAGGTTCATTCCCGAGGCGATGGCCTGGCCCTCGGCCAGCGCGGCTTCTGCGGCGCTGAGTTCGGCGCGGCTATCGACTGCAAAAGTGATCTTGCGTAGCGGTCGGCGAACCTCATCTTTTTTGGACTTCAGTTGGTCGAAGCGATAGAGCGTTTCAAAAACAACGATGGCCGCCTGTCGTATACGCCAGGTGACATCGCGTTTCTTGACGGGCAACTCGGTCAAAAACAAGGTGCCGTCAAAGCCGCCGGTTTCATTGAGGGTCTTGACGGCGGTGGCGATGGCGGTGCGATATTCATTTTCCCGAAACTCCCGTTCCTTGCCGAGCCCGACGAGCAAAACCCGGTCCGACAAGGTTCCCGGTACATTGTGTAACAGGAGCGTAGATCCGGCTTTGCCCTCCATATCGCCGCGCCGGAGGATGTCGCCGAGAAATTGCCCCGACGCCCTATCGATTATTTCGGCGGCGACGGAAAGCTTGCGCGGTTCGTAAATGCCGACAACGACACAAGCGCTGCGTTGCTTTTCTGGGCTGCCACTTTTTATGCTAAATTCCACTTGAGTTCCTTTGTTGGCGTCAGGGGATTGGAGCCTGTTATTTTCCATTTCGTGGCATTCTGCCCGAAACTGTAATTTTCAAGCTGTTTTGTCCATTATCTCCAATCCTTCCGCGAAAAGTCAAAAGTCCCATGATTTTCCAGCGCGCCGCGTTGCGCGAGTTTACGCAGACGGCCATTGCGGTCTTCGTCTCCTTGTTTGCGATTCTATTGACCACGCAGCTGATTCGTCTGCTCGGCGATGCTGCCGGTGGCAAGCTGACCTCGGCGGCGGTGTTCGCCCTGCTCGGCTTCAGCGCACTGAATTACCTTCCCGTCCTGCTCTCCCTGACGCTGTTTGTCTCCGTACTGATGACGCTGTCCCGCTGTTATCGGGATTCCGAAATGGTGGTGTGGTTCTCGGCCGGCCTGCCGCTGACGGCGTGGATCAAGCCGGTGTTGACCTTTGCCAGCCCCCTGGTTCTGGCAATCGCCGCGCTGTCGCTGTTCCTCTCACCATGGGCCACGTCGAAGAGTGCTGAGTTTCGGCAAAAGATGGACAGCCGCGATGACGTTGCACTGGCAACGCCCGGCACCTTTCGCGAATCCAATATGGCCGACCGGGTGTTTTTCATCGAAGCGCTGTCCGGTGATGATAATAAGATAAAAAATATCTTCATCAGCTCGATTCAGCATGGACGACTAGGTGTCATGGCAGCCAGGCAGGGGCATCAGGAGACAATGAGCAACGGCGATCGCTTTCTCGTCCTCGAAAGTGGCCGCCGCTATGAAGGGTCTCCCGGCTCTGCGGAGTATCGCCTGATGGAATTCGAGCGTTATGCGCTCCGCATCGAAACCAAAGAGGCACAGGGAATCGAGGATACGCCCAAGAACAAGACCTCGTTTGACCTCCTGGCACGTCCAACCCTTCTCAATCTCGGCGAACTGTTGTGGCGCATTGGCATTCCCGTGGCGGCACTTAATCTGGCGCTGCTGGCGATCCCGCTGTCGTTCGTCAATCCCAGGGCGGGCCGCACCAATAACCTGGTTTTCGCCTTGCTGACTTATATGATTTACAGCAATCTGATCAGCGTCAGCCAGGCTTGGGTCGGCCAGGGCCGGGTGAGCTTCAGTATCGGCGTCTGGTTTATCCACGCTGCGATGTTTGGGATCCTGCTGCTGCTGCTGTCGCGGCGTCAGGCAGTATTTTCCTGGGGGCGATTGTGGCGCTGACTACCTCGCTCAAGGTCTATGAGCGCCATCTGGCCCGGGAAATCTACGCCGCCACGTTTCTTGTGCTGGCAGCATTTTTGATGCTATTTGCGTTTTTCGACCTGATTCACGAATTTGAGGATATCGGCAAGGGCGGATATCAGTTTCAGCATGCCATTACCTTTGTCCTTCTGTCATTACCCGGCCGCAGCTACGAACTATTTCCGATTGCGGTTCTGATCGGTACGCTGTATGCGCTTACGCTCTTGGCGCGTCATTCCGAGATAACGGTATTGCGCACTGCTGGACTGTCAACGCTAGCGCTGCTGCGCACATTGGCGAAAATTGGCCTTCCCTTCGCCTTGCTCATTTTCCTGGTTGGAGAATTCGTTGCCCCTCCGGCCGAACGTGCCGGGCAGCAATTGCGCCTCAAGGCCTTGAGCACCGTCGTGGCACAGGAATTTCGTTCCGGACTGTGGTTGAAGGATGACCTCTCCTTCGTCAATGTGCGCGAGGTATTGCCCGATACGCGGCTGCATAAAGTACGCATTTACGAATTCGACAAGAGCTACCAGTTACGGTCGATCAGTGAAGCCGATGAGGGCGAATACCTGCCACCTGATCGCTGGCGCCTGGTCAATGTCGTTCAAACTGTTTTCGACGGCACTTCTGCGAGCGTAAAACGGCTGCCTGAATCGATATGGCGGTCCGAACTGAATCCCGACATCTTGTCTGTGCTTATGGTGGTTCCCGAGCGCATGTCCCTGGCCAATCTTTATTTTTATGTACGGCATCTCGCTGAAAACCAGCAGAAGACCGAGCGCTACGAAATCGCCTTGTGGAAGAAATTGATCTATCCGCTGGCGGCTCTGGTCATGATGGCCTTGGCATTGCCGTTCGCCTACATGCAGGATCGCATGGGTGCCGTGAGCATCAAGGTCTTCGCCGGCATCATGTTGGGAATCACCTTCCACATGTTGAACGGGCTTTTTTCCAGCCTTGGCATCATCAACAGCTGGACACCTTTCATGTCGGCGATCACGCCTTCCGCAATGTTCATGCTGGCCGCATCGGGTCTGCTGTGGTGGGTGGAGCGACGGTAGCTCTATTCGTAATCAAGCCCTCACCAGCCTTGTCCCGGCGAGGCGATCATGCAGAAACTGGCCTTCGCGGTCAAAGAGTGCCCAGACAAGTCCGGCACCGTAGAACAGCAGACTGGGCCAGCAGAAAATGTAACGCAAGAACAACTGCATGCTGCTCGGCGCATCGCCGCATTGTCCGGTGACCAGCCGAATTTTCCAGGTTTTCATCGCCAGGGTTTGCCCGCCATGCCGCCAGAACCAGAGGAAATATGCGAGCAGGACCAGAAAGACATGTCCCAGCAAAATCCAGCCAGGCGGCAGCTTGCCGAAAATCATGCCAATGATAAGTTCTGGCAGGACGAAGGCGAAACCCAGGACGCCTAGAAGTAGAAGCGACTCATAGAGCATGCAGGCCAGTCGGCGACCTATGGTGGGGCAACCCGCCAGCGCCGTAGCGATTGCAGCCACCGTTATTGCCTACTGGCCGGATGGCGGTTTGGTCGCAGCGGGGAGGGCAGGGTTTGCGGCTGGTGCGGCGCTTGGCGGAGAAGCTTTCGCCGTAACCGCGGTTGTCGCCGGCACCGCCTTGGCGGAAGCCGATAACGGTCCGTGTTTGCCTGCGGCGGACTTTGGCGTTGCCTTGCGCGCCGTTGCCGTTTCCTTCAAGCGGCGTTTTTCGTCTTCGGGCAGATCCTTGTATTCCTGCCATTTTTGCTTCATTGCCTGGCGCTGCTCGGGCGGCGCCTTTTGCAGTTTTTTGTACTTCTCGCGAGCCGCCTTGCGTTCGTCAGGTGTCAGGTTGGCCCAATACTTCATGTTGCGCTGGACACGCTGCTGCTCATCGGGATTCATCTGCGGATAGCGCTGGGCGATGACTATCCATTTCTTGCGACGATAAGGCTCGAGTTTGTCCCAGTCGTTGGCCAGTGGCGCCAGGATCTGCCGCTGGTTCGGGCTAAGCTGAACCCACGTCGGTTGATCTAGCGACGGTAGAGCGGCTTGAACGGAAGAAACAGGCGCCAAATACAGCGCCGTTGCCGCTAGGGCTGCGGCGAGGACGGCGTGGAACGCTCTAGCCATGCGTGGAAACCCTGATCGAGATAAGCATTGACCGGAAGGTCATCTGCCAGCAGGGCGCTGTCAATTTCCTCGTTTTCATCGGCCTGTAGAAAACTATTCCAGTAATAAGCACCGCCGGCCCCGATTACTAATGCCGTGAGCGTGGCAAGCGTGCGTGCGCGGTGCAGGAATAAATCAGCCGCCATGTGTCCCATTCCTGCCAAACCAAGCATTCCTGCAGGCACTGTGCGATGGCTGGCGAGCGCCTTTTGCCGTGCCTGAAACAGACGTTCGGCCGTGTTCGTATCCAACGATTGCGTCCCCTGATTCAGGGCTTGGCGAATTTTGTATGCTATCTGGAATTCTTCGTTCATAGTTCGATGCACTACTGTCCGGTTAAATGAGAGGTTGAGTCGCTGAAAGCCATGATTGAAGCGGGATTCCGAGCGATGAGGTGTGGTGTCGATTTGAATGGCGATTGGCCATTCTGGCAGTCTTGC
>CAISUK010000185.1 GCA_903888645.1 uncultured Pseudomonadota bacterium
AAACGCTGATCCATTTGCAGTTCGTCGTCGGTCAGATAGATCGGGCGCCGTCGGAAGTTCAATAGCGCAAGTCCGTTGTTCAGTCGGCGCACCGCCGCTTCCACCAATCTACCGGCGGTAGCGGGGTCGCGCAATTGCGCGCGCTGCTCAGAATCGACCAGGCGAAAGAAATACGTAGCCCGCCCCGACCGCGAACAGGCCTCCCATGCGACCACGTTCGCCAGCTGCGCGGCATCGTTTTTCGCGGCGAGCGGAAAGAAAAACCAGTAAAGCGATTCAGGCCCAGTCGGATCAGCGTCCGCCGCCCCATCTGCTGGCTGCGCGATACCCGGGCCCTCATCTTCTTCTGGCCGGATCAGTTTATATCCCCCGTGGGCATAAGCGCCCGCTGTGAGCGCCACCAAGCGCTCGTAATAAGGCTTCAAGTCGTTGTCCACAGCGTTCGCCGCTAACGCTATCGGGATTTGAGGGTGGATTGCCGACAGTCTTACTATCGGAGCCGCACGGCCTTCGCGCAGCAGTAACGCCGTCGATTGCAAACGGTCTGGATCGAGAAACGGAAACGCAGCATGCAATGCCTGCACACCGGCGGTGCCCACCGCACTCATAGCCTCGCGCACGCACCGGGTGAATTCGTCCGTGCGTTTAGCGAGACGCGTGACCCTCAGCTGTACTCCGTCAGACTCCAGCACGACGGCGTAATTTGTCGCGTCGAACCTGACCGCGTCGATGTCGGCAAGCCGCCACTGAAACGGCTGCGACGTCGTGGCGAGAATCGCCAGATTGCTCTTGTAGATCCGTAAATCAGCGGGCCCAGCACGCGTTTTCAAACCGGTGACCGTCAATTCAAACTGGCCTTCGAAGCGCGCGATCTCAGTCATGTCCTCGAGCAGCAGGCAGTGAATCGCACGATTCTGGAAGAAACCAGTCAAGCTCTGCGCAAGGGTGTCGTAAGCCTTCGCAAACTGGCGCAATACAATAATTCGACCGGTAAAGAGCGCGATGCGGATTTCCCAATCGGCCGCGACGAGCGAATCGATGTCGCCGAGATCAAAAGCTAGCGGCGCGCCGAATTCCGGTGTGAGCGTGAATGTGTGTGCGTCGAACTGCACGCGGCAAGGCCCCTCCTGCAGCGCGTCTCCCGACGGCTCCAGATACCGGTATTTGCCTGCGAAATCCACCACGAATTATTCGTTCTTGTTGCCGCACTCTGGGCAAAACTTGGTGCCCGCCTCGAACTTCGTGCCACAACGCCCGCACTCGGTTTTCGGGCGCAGCGGTTTGCCGCAGTCGGGGCAAAATTTCGCACCCTGCGTGCGTGCGCCGCACGACGGGCACAGCGCCGCCGCCTCACTGGTCATGTCGAGATCCTTGGTCAGATCCTGTGCCTGCACCTTGCGCTTCATCTGATCAACTGTGGTTTGCGCCTGCGCCGCTGCGAGTTCGGTCTCAATGTCAGGCGCGCATTCATAACACAATGAACGCTGGTCGTTCCAGCACGTGGCCTTGCACACCCAGTGCGTGCACTTTGGGCACTGGCGGAAATTCGACTTTGCCTCCTCCACCGCATCGTGAAACGCCTTGTCGTGGCCGGGGCCGCGCACCATGCGCTCAATCTCGTAAGCGCTTGAGCCCGCTTGGCTCAAGATGCCACCGAAAATGCCGCCAGCGACCTTCAACGCACTGCCTGCAAATCCGACGATCGAGGCTTGGAATTCTGTCATGGACCCGTTGTGGCAACGATCACAGAAGAACTCGAACTGGTAGCCCTTGTCGGTGGAATGATCCGTATGGTTACGGGTAAATTGAATGAGGGCCATTTCTACTCCACGCTGGTAACTATGCAAGCATTCTAGCGGCAGCTGAGTAATGTCGTCCAGCATCACTGCGACATCAACCGGCATCCGTCGCACTGAGCGTGACAGTCTGCGCGCATGGCGATCGACAAAACGCTCTCCGCATTGAAACTCCTGCTCTACCAGGTGCGAGCGGTATTCGTTGTCCTTGATTCGGTAGCGACTCAGGCCGAAGCGGCAATTACTTCAGCGGAAGACATCAGCGGCATTCGCCTGGCGCAAGACATCGCCGCCGTTCGCTTCGCCTTGATGACTGCGCATCTCGCCGGCTGGGAAGTCGCCATCGAAGCGAACAAAACACACGCAGATCAACCGGCCGCAGAAGAAACCGCGGCTATCCATCTTCACTGAAAGGAAATAATCATGGGACTATTGGGAGCAGTGCTCGGCGGTATATCTGGGGCTGGTGCGGGTGCCCTCAGGTGTCGCCGGATCTGCAGGCTTCTCGCGATGCAGACGCTGAACGGCTGGTCGGCGCCGAGCTTGCCACCAACGATGTCACTAACCCAGACGCTCAGGCAGCGCTAGAGACCGAGTACCGGCAACGCTTCGGCAAGAAGCCGCCGCAAGTCCCCCGCGGCTTTGTGCCGCTCGGCAATAGCGGATTCACGCCGCTGGCCAGCAATGATTGGCAGTTGTCACCAGCGCGCGCCATCCTGCTCAATAACCCCTTGGCCGCCGCTGGTGAAGTCGCGCTCAATCTCGGCAGCCAGGCGGTCGGCCTACCGGTCGCAGGCATCGCCGGTCTCGGCGCCATCGCGACCCATGCGCTCGGCCTGACCAGCACCGAGCCCGGCGATGTCGTGCGCAACGTCGGCGAGGCCATGACCTACGCGCCCCGCGGCGAGTACGGCAAAGCCGCTGCAGGACTGGTAGCCATCCCATTCGAGAAGCTGGCCGAAGTCGGCAAGGTAGTTGGCGACAAGGTAGCTATCGACGAAGGCATCGACGAAACTCTTGGCCAGCCGGTAAATGTCTTTCTTCGACACGCTGTTCTCCAGTCGGGACAGCGTGGGTCCGGAAGCCAGGTCAGTTCCCGCCTCCAGCGTAGCCCGACCGACAGCCAGTTTGAACATCGGATCGCGACGCAGGGTGTTCGCGTCGTTGCCATCGGCGTACCCGCTGGCGGTCTGGAAAATCCGCTGCCCAAGCAGGTCGGCCAGGGAGTGATCAATGTACGAAGCGTGGCGCTTGTCGTGAATCGCACCCACCAAGCGGGATATCAAGCCGATCTGCAGGTCGGTGCCGCGCAGCAACCGGTCAAGGGCATGAGCAAGAAGCCCAAGCCGATTCGCTTCACCGACTGGTCCCCGTTGGATTCTGTTATCGGAATTTAATGCACACCCGTCATGAGATCAGGAGGTCACCAGATGATGAATTGTGAAACCGATGTCAGCATTACCGGTAACGCACAGACGACAGAGAAATCGCCCAATGCGCTGCGTGTAGCCCGTTGCCGTGATGGTCGGCGCCGTATTGACTACATGCCCTCACCCGAGGCACTGAAGCTGATTGAGGCGGTTATCGCGAGGAATCCCGGTGCGAGCTACCAACAGGCGATTGATGCCCTGCTGCGGAAGGCTGGTGCGTCTCTCGGGGAGCGGCGCTGAGTTTCTCGAATCCAGTAATTGCCGCCAAGGCCATCGGCTTCATCGTCCTATTCCATGTGTTCCGAACTTTTCGTCTTACACTATGACAAAGAAATCGTTCACGGAAATTGTTACTCATGCAGTGTTTCCTTATGCTTAACCAAGGCCTGCCAACTCGCCCGACCTGCGTCCACTGCGGCAAGGATCTCGATTCGCACATCGTGCTGACTGGCGGCACGCATTGTCGCTCAGCGCCTTGCCTGTTTCGCGAGGCC
>CAISUK010000186.1 GCA_903888645.1 uncultured Pseudomonadota bacterium
TGTCCAGAAGAAGGCCGACGCCGACATGCGGGCGATGGGGGTGGAGATTATCGACGTGCGCTTGAAGCGGGTCGATTTTCCCGCTGAGGTGTCCGAAGCTGTCTATCGGCGGATGGAAACCGAGCGCAAGCGTGTGGCCAACGAACTGCGTTCGCAAGGCGGCGCCGATGCCGAGAAGATCAAGGCCGATGCTGATCGGCAACGCGAAATCATTGTGGCCGAAGCCTATCGCGACGCCCAGAAGGTGAAGGGCGACGGCGACGCCAAGTCATCGGCAATATATGCCCAGGCCTATGGTCAGAATCCCGAGTTTTATGCCTTTTACAGAAGTCTCGAGGCCTATCGGGCCAGCTTCAAGAACAAGAGCGATGTACTCGTCGTCGATCCCAGTTCCGAATTCTTCAAGTACTTGAAGAGCAGCGGCAAGGGCGGCAAGTAGCCGTGCCATGGCGTCAACCTTGATTCTGGCATTTGGCCTGATGCTTGTCTTTGAAGGTCTGCTGCCTTTCCTGGCGCCACGGGTGTGGCGCGACACGTTTCGGCGCATCACCGAAATGGCTGACGGGCAGTTGCGCTTTGTCGGCCTGACATCGGTGCTCGTCGGTGTCGTCGTCATTACGGTTCTGCAGTGAAGTCGATGGTGAAGCCGATGCGCCGCTGGTTGTTGCCCGAAGCCATCGAAGACCTGCTGCCCGAGGAAGCCTGGCAGGTTGAAATCCTGCGGCGCAATCTGCTCGACGACTTTCGCCGCCATGGTTATGAACTGGTCGCGCCGCCATTGCTCGAGTATGTCGAATCGCTGCTCACCGGCAGCGGCCGCGACATGGACTTGCGGACGTTCAAACTGGTCGACCAGATTTCCGGCCGCACCATGGGCATCCGCGCCGACATCACGCCGCAGGTGGCGCGCATCGACGCGCACTTGCTCAATCGTCCCGGGGTCACCCGCCTCTGCTATTGCGGGAGCATCCTGCACACCCTGCCGGCGGGTCTTTTGGCCTCACGCGAACCACTGCAGATCGGTGCCGAGATCTATGGACATGCCGGACTCGAAGCCGATATCGAAGTCGTCCGTCTTCTCGCGCGCACGCTGCAGCGCGGCGGGTTAACGGCTTCGCGGATCGACCTTGGCCATGTTGGCGTGTTCCGCGCCCTCGCTGCCGCTGCAGGCATTGACGCCGAATTGGAACAGGATTTTTTTGCCGCCTTGCAAACCAAGGATGTGCCTGACCTGATCGAACTGGTTGCCGGCATTGCCGAACCGTTGCGCAGTGCCTTTCTGGCCTTACCGCAATGCTGCGGCGGCGTTGACGCCTTGCACCGAGCACGACAATTCCTACCGGATCTGCCGGAGATCAGCAGCGCCCTCGATGACCTGCAGCGCCTCGCCGCCGCACTCGGCGAATTGCCGTTGGGCTTCGACCTTTCCGACCTGCGCGGTTACAACTATCAGAATGGCATAGTCTTTGCCGCCTACTGCAGCAACCATCCAGGTGCCATTGCGGTGGGCGGTCGTTATGACAATGTCACCAAGGCCTTCGGCCGCAGCCGTGCCGCCACCGGATTTTCGCTCGACTTGCGCGAGCTGGCGCGACTGGTCGAGCGCGCCGCCCGGCCGGCTGGCGTGCTGGCCCCCCATATCGGCGACGACGTGGCGTTGCGGCAGGTCGTCGAAGCGCTACGCGAGCGCGGCGAGATCGTCGTCGAGGCCTTGCCGGGACATGGCGAAGACTGGGCAGAATCGGCCTGTGACCGTCGCCTGGTGCGTCATGATGGCGACTGGCACATTGAATCCAGTACCAAGACCATCCCATTACCTAGACATTAAAGGCCTGACCAAATGGCAAAGAACGTAGTCGTAATCGGCACCCAGTGGGGCGATGAAGGCAAAGGCAAGATTGTCGATTGGCTGACCGATCACGCTCAGGGTGTGGTGCGTTTTCAGGGCGGGCACAACGCCGGACATACGCTGGTCATCGCTGGCAAAAAAACTGTGCTGCACCTGGTTCCGTCGGGTATCTTGCGCGATGGCGTGACCTGTTTCATCGGCAACGGCGTGGTCCTGTCGCCAGAAGCCTTGCTCAAGGAGCTGGACGAGCTTGACGCCGCCGGTATCGAGGCCGAATCGCGCCTGAAGATATCCGAGGCCTGCCCGCTGATCCTGCCCTATCACCAGGCCATCGACCTGGCGCGGGAAGCCGCCCGCGGTTCGGACAAGATCGGTACCACCGGGCGTGGTATCGGGCCATGCTATGAGGATAAAGTGGCGCGCCGCGCGCTGCGCCTCCAGGATCTGTTGCGGCCGAAGCGATTTGCCGAGAAGCTGGCGGAAGTCCTCGATTACCACAATTTTGTTCTCAAGCACTATTACCGCGCCGAAGTCGTCGATTTCCAGAAGGTTCTCGACACGTCGCTGGCACTGGCGCCGCGACTGGAAAAAATGGTCGCCGACGTGCCGCGCGCCTTGTATGACGCGCACAACAGCGGCGCCAATCTGCTCTTCGAAGGCGCCCAGGGTACGTTGCTCGACATCGATCATGGCACCTATCCGTTCGTCACCTCCTCGAACTGTGTTGCCGGTGCCGCGTCGGCCGGTGCCGGAGTCGGTCCAGGCATGCTCCATTATGTTCTAGGCATTACCAAGGCCTATACGACGCGCGTTGGCGGCGGTCCTTTCCCGACCGAGCTCTATGATGCCGTCGACAAACTCGATCCAGTTGGCAAGCACCTCGCCACCAAGGGCCATGAATTCGGCGCCACAACCGGTCGCCCCAGACGCTGCGGCTGGTTCGACGCCGCTGCCCTCAAGCGCTCCATCCAGATCAACGGTGTCTCCGGCCTGTGCGTGACCAAGCTCGATGTGCTCGATGGCGTCGAGGAACTGAAATTGTGTACCGGCTACAAACTCGATACCGGTTTTACCGACATCCTGCCGGTCGGTGCCGAGGAATTGTCGCGCTGCGAACCCGTCTATGAAACCTTGCCGGGATGGAAGGAAAGCACCGTCGGCGTGAAAGCCCTGGAAGGTTTGCCGGTCACCGCGCGTACTTATCTGAAACGCATCGAGGAAA
>CAISUK010000187.1 GCA_903888645.1 uncultured Pseudomonadota bacterium
AACAAACGCCAGATGTGGATCCCGGAATGGTTCGCACATGGCTTCCTGGTTCTATCCGAGAGCGCCGAATTCCTCTACAAGACCACCGAATATTGGGCGCCGGAGCATGAGCGCTGCATTCGCTGGGACGACCCGGCGATCGGTGTCGATTGGCCGATCTCCGGACCGCCGAAACTGTCGGCCAAGGATGCGCAGGGATCGTCGCTGGCTGCGGCGGAAGTGTTTCCGTAAACGCTCCGCTGGCTGAGCACCCCAGCGCAGTCTTATCTGGAATAGTTGCCGTCTTCACTGTTGCTTACGAGGCAGCTAGTGAATATGGTGGTGTTGGACGCTTACGCCGCTACTGTGGAAGAGGGCGGTTCACGCAATTGCGCTGCAATGTTGCCGAATTTCGCGGGTTTTTGCCGTCGCCGACGGGGTTTCCCTGCCGCAGGAAATGCAAAGCGCGGTGGTGACTCGCGTCAGCACCGCGCCTGCGACGTGCCGCCGCGCCGTTAGCCCGCAGTGAATTTCTGGCTATTGATCAACGCCTGCTGGATGGCGTTTGCATGGCTGGCATCGGTTGAGTAGTTCTCGAGAATGATCGTCTGATCATGCCCGACACCATCGGTGATATGCAGAGTGGTATTGGCTCCCGCCGTTACCTCCAGGTGTGAACCGCTGCCACTGAGCAGATCGCTGATTTGCAGAACGTCGCCAGTGCCGAAGTCCTTGACGATATCCACGGCCGGCGCGCCGGTAGTACCCGCATCCGCCAGATGCCAGACAAAGGTGTCAGCGCCGGTGCCACCTTGCAGAATGTCGCTGCCTTTGCCGCCGTCCAGAACATCGTCGCCAGCGCCCCCAATCAGGCGGTCGTTGCCGGCATTGCCGGACAAGGTGTCGTTGCCCGCGCCGCCATAAACAATATCGTTACCCGCACCACCGGCCAGCGTGTCGCTGCCATCGCCACCGCCGACAAAATCGTTGCCGGAGGTCGAGGTGCTGCTATAAGCGTAGTTGGTCAGATTGACGGTCAGCGTTGCGGTCGAAGTGCTGCCATTGGCATCCTGCACTTGGTAGTTGAAGTGCTCAGCGGCGCCGGCCTGCATGTCGGTTGCCAGCGGTGTGTAGGTGTAGGCACCCGATGCGGCAATATGCAAGCTGCCGAAGCTGCCGGCAATGTCCACACCCGAAGTGCCGGACGGTACGTCTGTCCCGCCAACCTGAGTCACATGCAAACCGCCGTCTGAGCCGGGCAGGTCGTTGTTCAGTACATTGCCGATGGCAGCGCCGGCAGCAACCCAGGTTGTGTCGGGCGTGGTTACGCTTAGCGTGGCGGTAGTTTCCGGGTGGAACGCATAGGCAGTCAAATCGACCGAGTCCAGGGTGAACTTGAAATTGCCGCTGCCAACCTGGCCTTCGCTGCCGACTGCCTTGACGGTGTAATTGCCGCTTTGCGTGATGCCGCCGAAGGTGACAGAGCCACCGCCCGACGCTGAAATCACCTGGGATCCGATCAGCGCGTTGGCCGCGTTGTACAAACCTACCGTCATCGTATCGTTGCCGCTGCTGAAACCGCTGAAGGCGACGTGCGCGGTGACGGATGCGGGGTGACTGGCATCGGCGGTAACGGCAAAGCTGCCGGTCGTTGCCGTCGAGCTGCCTCCGGCGCTGGGATTGTTTTCACCAATCTCATGCAGGTTGATCGCGGCCGTCTTGGGATTTGCGTCCCAGGTTGCCGGGGTTACCACGGTGACCGTGTCGGTGACATTGGTGCCAGCCTTCCAGTGCCCTTCGGTGGCTGTTGCCGTATCGGCGACTGCAGTTGGTACGCCGTCTTGCACGGTTGGTACGCCGTCTTTGACGGTCAGGGTGAGATTGGCCGAAGACTTGTCGCCGTCCGCATCCTGGATGGTGAAGCCGACAGTATCGGTGATGTCGGCGGTCACGTTCGACTTGGCTGTGAACACGTAGCTGCCGTCGCTCTTGATGACCACCGTGCCGGCGTTGGTG
>CAISUK010000188.1 GCA_903888645.1 uncultured Pseudomonadota bacterium
CGGAGTCGGTCGTCCATCAGGGACTTCCTTTGCTCGTCACCCCGGCGAAAGCCGGGGTCCAGTTCGTCTATCTGATTGTCTTTGCCGATATCGGAGCGCAGCACTGGATTCCGGCCTGCGCCGGAATGACGGTCCAGCTCGTCCCACAGGGACTTCCTTTGCTCGTCACCCCGGCGAAAGCCGGGGCCCAGTTCGTCTATCTGATTGTCTTTACCGATACTGGAGGGCAGCACTGGATTCCGGCTTTCGCCGGAATGCCGGTTCCGGATGGTTGTGCCAACCAATTCTGGTCAGCTTCGTCGGCGACCC
Source organism: uncultured Pseudomonadota bacterium (assembly GCA_903888645.1). GTDB lineage: Bacteria > Pseudomonadota > Gammaproteobacteria > Burkholderiales > Rhodocyclaceae > CAISUK01. The sequence continues at coordinate 310 of CAISUK010000188.1, forward strand.
GATAAATCATGCGCTTTCGCATCAAGACCATCATTGGCGTTGCCTTCATCGAAATGGTGCTGCTGGCCGTTCTGGTGGGCAGCGCCCTGTCGGTACTGCGCGAATCGAATGAGGACGAACTGACGCACAGGGTGCAACTGGGCGGCAAATTGCTCGCCGTCGCGGCCAAGGACGGCGTCATCTCGCAGGACCTGGCGACACTGGATAGCCTGGTCGCCGAAGCCATGGCTTCGGGCAAGATCGACTATGTCCGCATCCTCGACGCCAGCGGCGCCGTGCTGGCGGAACGCGGCGACGCGAAGCTGCTGTCGCGCCCCTTCAAGGCGGATAGCCGCATCGACCAGGTAGCCGATGGCATTCTTGATTGGTCCTCGCCGGTGCTGGCGGGAGGCATTGTTTATGGCGAGGTGCGGCTGGGCATCAGCATCGATCCCCTCAACGCCCTGCTCGCCTCCGCCCGACGCTGGGCGGCCGGCATTGCCGGCCTGGAAATGCTGCTCGTCGCGGTGTTCTCGTGGTTGCTCGGCAGTTATCTGACGCGCCAGTTGGTCGCCCTGCGCCAGGCCAGCGAACGGTTGGTCGCCGGCGATTTCGCCTACCGGGTGGCAGTGCAAGGCAGCGATGAGCTGGCCGATACGGCAGGCGCGTTCAATCGCCTGGCGCAACAGTTGGCCTTGCATCAGTTGGGCGATCAGCTCGGGCGGCTGAAGTGAAGAACGGACAACTTGGAGAGAACAGTCCCCTTCTCCCGCCAGCGGGAGAAGGGTTAGGGATGAGGGTTCGTGACAGAGGCCGGGCCAGCCGATTTGTTCGCAACCGCCCCTCACCCCCACCCTCTCCCCGCTGGGGCGAGGGAGTAAAGGCACCATTCTCTCGAGCAGCCGCATCGCCGAAAAAATTGCACAAATTTGATAAAAGCTGGCAGCATTATATGACTTGGTGCTATACCCATAGGGGTTGACTATGGCAATCGAAAACAATCGTCTCGCCACGGCGCGCAGGCCCGTCGTCAAGAAAACTTTCTGCACGACCCGCGAGGCAGCGCAAATATTGGGCGTGTCGCTGCGAACCGTGCAGTTGTGGGCCGAAAGCGGAATCGTCGAAGCCTGGAAGACCAGCGGCGGACACCGCCGGGTGTTACGCCAATCCATCGATCAGTTGCTCGACAAGCCACCCTACCCGGCGGCCGCGATCGACAATCAGCCGGTGCTGGCGGATCGCTCCCCAGATAACACCAAGACGGAGCCGTTCAAGATTCTGGTGGTCGAGGATGACCAGACCCTGCTGCGCCTGTACCAGGTAAAAATGGGACGCTGGCATATGAAGCCACAGGTGATCCTGGCCAGCGACGGCTATGAAGCATTGATTCTGCTTGGTCAAGTCAAGCCGGATCTCCTGATTGCCGACCTGCAGATGCCGGGTATGGATGGCTTTCGCATGTTGCAGACCATCCGCTCCATCCCGGAACTGGAAAACTTGACGATCGTCGTCGTCACCGGCCTGGATCGCGAGGAAGTCGATCGCCGCGGCGGTGTACCGGAGGGCATTTCGGTACTTGCCAAGCCGGTCCCCTTCGATTCGCTGCGCGAGATCGCGGAATCGGCTGCGGCGGCCAGCCACGCTCCCCGGGAAGTTGCCAGATGAAGAAGATCCTCGTTGTCGATGATCATTCCGACATTTGTCGCCTGATCCGCATTACGCTGGGCCAGTCGTTCGAGGTTCTCGAGGCCGAAGACGGCGAAGGCGCGCTCGAG
>CAISUK010000189.1 GCA_903888645.1 uncultured Pseudomonadota bacterium
ATTGCCGGCCACTACGGCGCCAGCTCCGATGTATTTGCCATCATGGTCAAGACACCGGATGGCGGCTGCGCCGACTACGACACACTGATGCGTATCGATGCGCTTGAGTGGGAACTGGCCCAGACCGAGGGTGTCGATTCCACTAACTCGCTCTCCATGCTTAACCGACGCGTGCTCACCGGCCTCAACGAAGGTAATCCCAAGTGGTACGAACTGCTCCATAGCCAGCCGATGCTCAACTCGGTTACCGGTGGAGCGCCACGCGGGCTCTACAACGAATCCTGCAACCTGGTGACGCTGTACGCATTTCTCGCTGATCACAAGGCCGAGACCTTGACCCGTGTGGTGGAGCATGTAGAACGCTTCGCAGCTGAGAATGACAGCGATAAGGCGCAGTTTCAGCTTGCTGCCGGCAATGCGGGCATTGAGGCTGCCACTAACATTGTGGTCAAACAGGCCAATCGCAAAATGTTGTTCTGGGTCTACGGTGCGGTGATCATCCTGTGTCTGATTACCTTCCGTTCCTGGCGCGCAGTGGTCTGCGCAGTCGTGCCGCTAATGCTCACCTCTATTTTGTGCGAAGCGCTGATGGTATGGTTAAATATGGGCGTCAAGGTGGCGACGCTGCCGGTGATCGCGCTCGGCGTGGGCATCGGCGTCGATTACGCGCTATACGTCATGAGTATCATGCTGACCCGGTTGCGTAAGGGAGACAGTCTATCCGCTGCCTACTATCAGGCGCTGCTGTTCACGGGAAAGGTCGTATTGCTCACCGGCATCACACTCGCCATCGGTGTCGCCACATGGGCGCTGTCACCCATCAAATTCCAGGCCGACATGGGCATCCTGCTCGCCTTCATGTTCCTATGGAATATGCTGGGTGCATTGATTCTGCTGCCAGCCATGGCACGTTTTCTGTTACCGACAAGACTTAGCGGAGTAGCCAAGTAATGGGAGAAGGGATATCTTGAGGTAGCGAGGCGAACCAGAATGGTCGCGCCTCGCTGGCCATACTGCTACACAGGGTAATGCCGTGACCCGCTCTGGATGGTGATCCAGCGCAAATCGGTGAATTCGGCAATACCGGCCTTGCCTCCAAACCTGCCGTAACCACTGCCCTTGACGCCGCCGAACGGCATCTGCGCTTCATCGGCTACCGTCGATGAATTGATGTGGCAAATTCCCGACTGGATACGTTTTGCAACTTCCATGGCGCGCGGAATGTTGCGACTGAACACCGCCGCCGACAAACCGTATTCGCTGTCGTTGGCCAGACGTACTGCTTCGTCGTCGCTGTCAACTCGCAAGATCGTGACCACAGGTCCGAACGACTCCTCCTGGTAGAGTTTCATCGCCGGTGTGGCGCCGTCGACGATCACCGGCTGCATGATGCTGCCTTCGAAGCTGTACGCCCCAAGAGTCAGGCTCGCACCCTTGTTAACCGCGTCATCAACCATACCCGCCACCCGCTTTGCCGCCTGGGCATCCACCATGGCACCGAGTGCAACACCTTGCTCGGTCGGCTTGCCGGCACGCAGCGTTTTGGTTTTGGCGGTCAGCCTGGCAACGAATTCGTCGGCGATCGAGCGACTGACGATGATGCGATCAGTGGACATGCAGATCTGCCCCTGATTGAAAAAGGAACCGAACGCAGCAGCCTGCACGGCTTCTTCAAGATCGGCATCATCGAGAATCACCAGCGGATTCTTGCCGCCCAACTCCAGCAGCGCCGGTTTGAGGTGTTTGGCGGATAACTGGGCGATGATGCGCCCCACATGGGTGGAACCGGTAAAGTTCACACGGCGCACTGCGGGATTGGCGATCAGCCGTTCGACCAGCGCAGCGGCATCCTTGGGCGCGTTGGTGATGACGTTCACCACACCGGCGGGCAAGCCGGCATCGTTGAGCACTGTACCGATCAAGCGATGCAGGGCCGGACAATTTTCCGAAGCTTTGAGCACCACAGTGTTGCCGCAGGCCAGCGGCATGGCAAGCGCACGCACGCCCAGAATCACCGGGGCGTTCCACGGTGCGATACCGAGCACCACACCGCAGGGCTGGCGTATGCCCATGGCCATATTGCCCGGCACATCGGAAGGAATGATCTCGCCGGAAATCTGCGTCGTCATCGATGCGGCCTCGCGCAACATGTTGGCAGCCAGCATACCGTTGAAGCCGTACCAGCCCGGCGTACTGCCCGCCTCTTCTACGCCCAGTGCGATAAATTCCCCGGTGCGCGCCTCCAGCAGGTCAGCCGCTTTCAGCAGAAGCTTGCGTCGTGCGCCAGGCGCCAGTGTGGACCAGGTTGGAA
>CAISUK010000190.1 GCA_903888645.1 uncultured Pseudomonadota bacterium
CGGCGAGCCGCGCCGCTTCCACCCTTTGGTGGGCTTCGGCTGGCTGACCCTGTGAATGTACGTACAGGTTCCGGCCAAGAATGTGCCGGTGTTCAAGGGGGCGACTCACGAAATAGAGTACGGCAGCGGCAGCACGGTAAATTTGCCCATTCTATTTAATCAATCTGGATCAACCAATTAACATATAAAGCTGGACATAGCCAAAGAATCCCTGTAAAACGCAGGAATGGGATTGGCGAGACACACAGAACCAAGCGAAACGCTCATGCAGCTTCAAGTGCGCCCGGTGGAGCGAGGCGAGGAAGCGCGCTACCAAGAGCAAATGGCGCGCCATCACTATCTTGGCGCGCTCCCGAAGATCGGCGAAACGATCTGGTATGTCGCGACTTGGCGCGATCGGTGGGTAGCGCAACTTGGCGTATCGGCGGCGGCGCTGAAATGCGGCGTCCGTGACCGCTGGATCGGCTGGGACTTCCGTATCCAGTACGACCGCCTCCAGTTGCTTGCCAACAACAGCCGCTTCCTGATTCTGCCCGAATGGCATCGCCCGAATATTGGCTCGCGGGTGCTGTCGTTGCTCGAACGCCGAATCGTGGCCGATTGGCAGGCGCGCTATGGCCATCCGTTGCTGCTCCTTGAAACCTTCGTTGACCCCGGTCGTTTCCATGGCGGCGTTTATCGTGCGGCCAACTGGATCGAGTTGGGGCTGACTTTGGGGTATCGGCGCACATGTGAAGGCTATAGCGCAGAAACTGACACCCCCAAACTAATCTTTGTTCGCCCCTTGTGCAAAGCCCCCTGCACGCGCCTGACCCATCCCGACCGTGACCGCCTCAAACTGACAGGAGCGCCAAGAATCATGCTTAACGCCGAACAGATGCGGGCTTTGCCGCAGTGTTTCTCAACGATTGCCGACCCGCGCACCGCACGGGGGCGGCGCCATCGCCTACCGGTGGTGCTGGGCCTCGTGGCGGGAGCAGCCCTGTGCGGCATGCAAGGCTACAAGGCCATCCACGACTGGGCCAAAAATTTGGGGCAGAATGCGCGCGAGCGCTTCGGCTGCCGGAAAGAGCAGGGCCGCTATGTCGTACCCAGCCTGTTTGTCATTCGCGATTGTTTGGTGCGCGTTGAGCCGGATGCGCTCGATAAGGGGCTCAACGCCTGGAATCAGGCTTGGGGCGCGCAGGACGAAGCGCTGGCAATAGATGGAAAAACCATGAAAAACGCCATCGACGAGGACGGAAACCAAACGCATATCATGAGTGTGGTGGGGCATGATTCAAAGACCTGCTACACCCAAAAAAAGTAGGTACATTGCCCGTAGAAGGCAGTGAAGAGCAGAAGCGCACCAATGAAATCGGCATGGCCATCCCTTTGCTCAAAGGCTGCGACATCGCAGGCAAAGACATCACGGGCGATGCCTTGCTGTCCCAGCGCACACTGGCAACTTTCATTGTCAGCGAGCAAGCGCATTATCACTTCATCGCCAAGGGAAACCAGCCCGGACTGCAACGTGATATCGCGCTGCTGTTCGAGAAGCGCGATGCCGTTGCCGACTTCTCCGAGACCACTCCTGCCGATCACGGGCGCATCGAGACGCGGCGGATTTGGTGCAGTACCGCGCTCAATGATTACCTCGACTTTCCCCATGTCGGTCAGGTCTTCCTGATCGAGCGCGTATCCTTCGACAAAAAGACCGGGATGCAAACCGGTGATGTCGCACTGGGAATGACCAGTCGCCCGCCGCAAGAAGCTTCACCGCAACGGGTGCTGAACATCAATCGCAACCACTGGAGCATCGAGAGCGTTCACTACATCATCGACTGGAACTACGATGAGGATCGATGCCGTATCCGTTCCGGCTTCGGCCCGGAAAACATCACCCGCTTTCGCCGCTTCGCCGTCGGCATCCTCAAGTCATTCCAGAAACCCAATCAATCCATCGCGGAGATGATGCGCAACCTCAGCTTCCGTCCTCGTATGGTTTTTGACTACTTGCGGATGACGAAAAACTCGGCATACAGCATTCAACTGGGTTGAGAACAAATTTACCGTGCGCGAGAGGCCGCGAAGGGTAGAATAAGCATTTGATTAGATTATTGAAACGAAAATGCCTATTATGTGGTTTCCCGGTCACATGGTCGCGGCGCGCAAAAAGGCGGCTGAGACCATGGCATCGACCGATGTCGTTATCGAGGTGCTGGATGCCCGCCTCCCCTACTCCAGCTCCAATCACCAGCTGGAAGAGATGCGCCGTAACAAGCCCTGTATCAAGGTCCTTAACAAGCATGATCTGGCCGACCCTGCCGTTACCAGAGCCTGGGTTCGACACTATGAGCAGGAACAGGGGGTATTTGCTCTCCCTCTCTCGGCAAAGCTGCATGCCGATGCGAAACAGCTACTGAAA
>CAISUK010000191.1 GCA_903888645.1 uncultured Pseudomonadota bacterium
GCAGCGCGAAGAAGCCGAAAACCAGGGCCGGACTTGAGTACTCGCTGCGGCGGAGTTGGCGCCGATAATACCAGAACGCCAGCGCAGCCGAGACCGCCAGCGCCAGATTGAGATAGGCGGCCCCGTGATTGCGGTTGATAAACGTGGCGGCAAAATCGGCATTCGATGGCTTCCAAAACCCCATGATCTCCGTGGCTCCCATCGCGCGTTGGGCCAGCCCGAGCAGCGCCAGCAACGCGCCGTTGACAGCGATGACGACCAGCAGGATTCGCAGTGTGTTGCGGCGGGTGAAACCGATCCAGAGCGCGCAGGCCGTCATCCAGGCGGACGAGTAAATCATCAGCGAGCGCCAGGGGCTGGCTTGGGCGAAGGGCGTGCGCATGCCCGTCGGCAGCCATTCGACGCAGGGGATGCCCTGCAGCCACCAGGAACTGCCGTTGGTGACGTACTCCCAGGCGGGATTCAGCGCCTGGACGAGAATGTAGAGGAGCAGCAGCAGCCCCAGCCAGAAGATCGGGAAGCGCAGCAGCTTGGGCAGCGGGTAGAGGCGGAATGGAGCCTCTTTGGTATACTCCCAGGTGTAATCGCGTGGCCGCACTGCCAGTCCCAAACTCACAACGCTCAAGCCAAAGCTGACGCATTGGCTCCACACATGCATCGTGCCGAGCGCCCAAGGCAGAAACACCAAGTGCACGGCCACGATCACCAACAGCGCGCGTTCCAGCGGGTGAATCGAAGGGGACTGTTGCCGCACCGGGCCTGGAAACGAGGCCGCTGCCTGGATCGGAGAGAATTCTTTAAACCTGCGATGGCGGTGGGAATGCGGCACTTCAACCTGGAACTTGGTAGATTGATTAGCGCTTGTCATGGCAAATCGGTCCATTTTGGGGCGCATCTCCGGATTGACCGTGGTTCGGGATGCGGGCCGAAAGTAGCGCAGGCTTCCGAGCCTGCTTTACCGTCAATTGGCCGATGCACCCTCAGAAGCCGTGACTATTCAAGAATCACGGTGTTATAGATTTGTGGCCGCGAGCGCCAGCGAGTGGATCCGACCGTTTTGGTATCTGTGCCCATCTGAGTCATCTGTGGTTATAACGGATCGGAATTGAACCACGGATTGCGCGGATCACGCAGATGGTTGAGTCGGATCTTCGTTCCGTGGCGCAGCCGCTTAGGTTCTGCGTGCCGCAAAACCTACCGGAAATCGTGTGACGCCTCGGCGGGCAGATCGTCACAGCGGAGGGCGCGAATCTCTTCCGCCTTAATGTGGATCACGCCGTCGTGCAGCTGCAGGCGGCCGGCGATGATCAGCGCCGGCTCCTGCGTGATCGTCAGCCGGCAGCGTTCGAAGAGCTGCGGGCGCACGACCACATTCGCCACGCCGGTTTCGTCCTCCAGGCTCACGAAGACAAAGCCGTTCGCGGTGCCGGGACGCTGACGGCAGATCTCGCTGCCGCCGATGGGGACGCGCGAGCCGTTGCGGATGCCGGCCAGAGCCGCGGCGCGGAGCACGCCAGGAAGCGTAGCCCGGATGGCCTTCATCGGATGTTCGCCCACCGTCAACGAC
>CAISUK010000192.1 GCA_903888645.1 uncultured Pseudomonadota bacterium
ATGCAATACGAGTAAAAATCCCAATTTGCGTGCTGCCGGAACATAGCCATTTTCTGCGGCGAAACAGTAGGCTTCAAAGGCTTCATTGATGTTCGTTGACTTGAGCAAGTCCCCGATATTGCAGTGTGCCGCGGCAGACCCTAGCGTTGCCGCCTGCTGGCAGGCGGAGAGGTAATCTCTTCCCTTGTCGCCAACGCGTTCCAGCGGAATCCGCTCGGCAATCAGCAAGTTCGCCTCGTGCATTCCCGCTCTGGCGGCGCGCGTGAGCCAATGCATTGCCGCTTCATTGTTTGCAGCCAATCCTTCGCCGCCGAACAGGTACAACTTGCCTAGATTCAATTGGGCAATAGGTGTGCCCGACCGAGCATCCTTGATCAATCTTTGTGAAAGTCTTGTCGCCATCGCAGCACCATATTTTCGTGATGCTTGATGTTAGCGCGGGCACGTTGCGTGCGGATGACAATGGAAGCATCTTCCAAACTTGGCGAGGGAGATGCTGCCGCAAGGTAGCTTTTAGATCCGTTAGATTTGCGTGGCCAGAAAATGTCCTTCTGACCTTCTCGACAGTCGGCGATTCCCGCGAAGACCCAACCACCACCAACCTGAACGCACAGAACAAGATCTGGTTGCAGAACACCAAGGCCTGGTCGCGGCTGGTCGATGAAATCGGCGCGCAAAAGCCGAAGCTGCTGTTCTTCAACGGCGACATGATCATGGGTTATGGCAATGCCGATCCGGCGCTGGTTACGGCCGACAACGTCGGTAGCTCAGACTTCTACAAGTACGGACGTCAATACGCCTTCTGGCGTGGCATGGTCGCGGGTCTGTTGGAAAAGGGCACCTACGTCGTCCCGGTGCCGGGCAACCACGAAACCCAGTCCAAGCAAGCCGGCAAGAAGTCTCAGGTGGCCAACGAAAATGCCTGGCGCGCCAATATGGGTGACTTGATCATCGACAGCAATCGCTTCCCGGCCATCGTCGGCCAAGCCGCCGGAAACTTCTCCGGTGATCTGGCGGCTACCGATGCGCTTGCCTACCCCGGTTCCGGTGATCGTCTGACCACATCCCAGCAGCAGTTGTCCTACAGCTTCGACGTCCAGGATAGCCACTTCATTGTCATCAACACCGACCCAGTCGGCAACGATGGCCATGCCCCGACCGCTTGGCTCGCTGGCGATTTCTCTGCCGCGCAACTTCGAGGCCAGAAACACTTCTTCGTGTTTGGCCACAAACCTGCCTATCCGTATGTCTATATGACGGGCGTTGCACGGAGTGGCCTCAAGGCAGGCACCGCTGCCGGCGAGGCGGGCGATTTCTGGAATTTGATCGAGCAGTACAAAGCCACCTACTTCTGCGGCCATGAGCATATTTTCGATGTGTCCCAGCCTGGTGCTGCGAACGGTAATCCGGCCGCATGGCAGATCATCGTCGGTTCCGGCGGCTCGCCTTTCGACGCGGCGCCAACCGATGTCACGCTAAACCCGGCGACGGACCGAACCTACGCCTGGGCTACCATCAAAGTCAGGGCCAGCGGCAAGGTCGATATCGATACCTACGGTTCAGCGACACCTTTGGCCCGACGAAAAAGATCAAGCACATCAGCCTGAAGTCACAGGGCGAGGATCGCCACTGATTTGCTCAATTTTTGGCGAGGCCGGAACCCAATAGTTCGGCGTTCCGGCCGGTTTATTGCGCGCCTGCCGTGGCGCGCTTTTCAATTTTCCTGAGTTCAGGAAATCGTCAGTCGCTTGGAGGCGGCAGCGAGTTTCTTCGGTAGCGTCAATTCAAGCACGCCGTCGTTGAACTTGGCCGCGGCATTGGCTTCGTCGAGGTCGGCACCGAGTTGGAAACTGCGCGATACCTTGCCGAAATAGCGTTCGGTACGCAATACCCGGGCGCCATCCTTGACTTCCTTTTCCTGTTTGCGCTCGGCGCTGATTGACACCACCGGGCCGTCGATGTGCACGTGGATGTCCTCCTTCTTCATTCCCGGTAGTTCGGCGTGAACCACGTATTGCTTGTCCTGCTCGGTCACATCGACTTTGACGGTCGGCGTTTCCGCCTGTGTTCCGTATTCCACCGGACGCACAAAGAAACCTTTGAAGAGGTCGTCGAGAGGATCGAAGTGGGTCAAATTTGCCATGATGGTCTCCTGGTCAGATGAATGGCGGTGAATGCCGCCTGTCTCCAATCTGGGGTACTTCGCTGCGGTTTCAAGGCCCGGATCAGGCGCACTGTCATCATCCTGTAACAATCATGTCTTACAGTATCTGCGTCCGATTCATCCTGAAGAAAGGTGCTTTATGAAATTCGTCAATGCGGCAAAATTTGCAACTCGTGCGTCGGCAACGCTGCTGGCTGGCGCACTGCTCTCCCTTTCTGCCCAGGCAGCCGAAATTACCGGCGCCGGCGCGACCTTCCCCGCCCCGATCTATGCCAAGTGGGCCGACGCTTACAACAAGGCCACGGGCAACAAGATCAATTACCAGTCGATCGGCTCCGGTGGCGGCATCAAGCAGATCACCGCCAAGACCGTCGATTTTGGCGCTTCCGACATGCCTTTGAAACCTGAGGATCTCGAGAAGGCCGGGTTGATGCAGTTCCCGGCTGTCATCGGCGGTGTCGTGCCGGTCATCAACGTGCCGGGTATCAAGCCGGGCGAACTGCACCTCACCGGCCCGGTCCTGGCCGACATCTTCCTGGGCAAGATCGCCAAGTGGAACGACAAGGCCATTGCCGACCTGAACCCCAAGCTGCAACTGCCTGACCAGGCGATTGGCGTCGTCCGTCGCGCTGATGGTTCCGGCACCAGTTTTATTTTCACCAACTATCTGTCCAAGGTCAGCGAAGAGTGGAAGAGCAAGGTTGGCGAAGGCACCGCCGTGCAGTGGCCGGTCGGTTTGGGCGGCAAGGGCAATGAGGGCGTCGCGGCTTTCGTGCAACGCTTGCCGGGCGCGCTGGGCTATGTCGAATATGCCTACGCCAAGCAGAACAAGATGACCCACGCGATCCTGAAGAATTCTGCCGGCAACTTCGTTTCGCCGGAAGACACGACATTCAAGGCTGCCGCTGCCGGCGCCGAGTGGTCCAAGTCGGCGTTCTATCAGATCCTCACTGATCAGGCCGGCAAGGATTCGTGGCCGATCACCGGCGCTACCTTTATTCTGCTGCAGAAGGTTCAGGACAAGCCACAGCAGGGCAACGAGACGCTCAAGTTCTTCGAGTGGAGCTACAAGAACGGCGCCAAGATGGCCGACGAGCTTGACTATGTACCGATGCCCGATAGCGTCGTCACCCTGGTGCACGCTGCCTGGGGTCAGGTCAAGGACAGTGCCGGCAAGCCTGTCTATAGCAGCAAGTAAGCAGTAGACTCTGACGGCCCGCGTCGCAGCATATCGCGGCGCGGGCTTTTGGTTTTTTTACAAAGGCAGCCCTATCTTGTCTCAAGAATCCCCTTCCGCGCTCCGTCACCGAGTCGGCGACCTGGTGTTTTTCAACCTCACCCGGTTCTTCGCCGTGGTGACGTTGCTGCTCCTCGCCGGCATCATCGTTTCGCTGATTCATGGTGCGCTGCCAGCGATCGACAAGTTCGGCCTGAGCTTTCTGTGGACGGCGGAGTGGAATCCGCCGATGGATCGTTTCGGCGCGTTGATCCCGATTTACGGGACGCTGGCCACTTCGCTGGTCGCCCTGGTGATCGCCGTACCGGTCAGTTTTGGCATCGCCTTGTTCCTCACCGAACTGGCCCCGCCATGGTTGCGCCGCCCGCTGGGTATTGCCATCGAATTGCTGGCCGGCATTCCCAGTATTGTCTACGGCATGTGGGGTCTGCTGGTGTTCGCGCCGATTTTCGCCGAATACGTGCAGCCGGCGCTGGCATCGACAGTCGGCAAGGTGCCTTTGCTCGGGGCGCTTTTTCAAGGCGCGCCGATGGGAATCGGCATCCTCAGCGCCGGTATCATCCTCGCCGTGATGACAATTCCCTTCATCGCTTCCGTCATGCGCGACGTGTTCGAGATAACACCACCGATGCTCAAGGAATCGGCATATGCGCTGGGCTCGACGACCTGGGAAGTGGTCTGGAACGTGGTGCTCCCCTATACCAAGATCGGTGTCGTCGGCGGAATCATGCTCGGTCTTGGCCGCGCCCTGGGCGAAACCATGGCGGTGACATTTTTGATCGGCAACATGAATTTCTTCAACGGCATCTCCTTATTCTTGCCCGGCAACAGCATCGCGTCTGCGCTCGCCAATGAGTTTGCCGAGGCCGAGTCGGAGATCTACACTGCCTCGCTGATCGAACTCGGTCTGATCCTGTTCGTGATTACGCTCATCGTGCTGACGCTCTCGAAGATTCTCCTGAATCGCTTGTCGGCGCAGGAGGGCACTTCGTCATGAGCAGCAATCTGGCGCGCGTCCGCAAGATCAAGAATCAGCTTGCGCTGACTGTTTCTCTGACAGCCATGATGTTCGGGTTGTTCTGGCTTATCTGGATCCTTGCGACCACCATTCAACTTGGCGTCGGTGGCTTTTCCTTGACCCTGTTTACCGAGATGACACCGCCGCCGGGATCGGACACCGGTGGTCTGGCCAACGCCATCGTCGGCAGTCTGTTACTGATCGTGCTGGCGACGCTAGTGGGAACACCAATGGGCGTCTTGGCCGGTATCTACCTGGCCGAATACGGACGGCATACCTGGCTCGGCAAGACAACGCGGTTCGTGAACGACCTGCTGCTTTCGGCGCCTTCGATCATCGTCGGCTTGTTCATCTATGAAATCTATGTCGCCAAAGTCGGCCATTTTTCGGCATTTGCCGGTGTCGCCGCGCTGGCGCTCATCGTCATTCCAGTAGTGATCCGGACTACCGAAAACATGCTGCAACTGATCCCGGATACGCTACGCGAGGCGGCCTACGCGCTGGGCGCTCCCAAGTGGCTGGTGATCGGCAAAATCACCCTGCGCGCCTCGATTGCCGGCGTCATGACCGGGGTATTGCTGGCGGTGGCGCGCATTTCTGGCGAGACCGCGCCGCTGCTGTTTACGGCGCTATCGAACCAGTTCTGGACACTCGATCTGAACGCGCCGATCGCCAGTTTGCCGGTGACCATATTCAAGTTCGCCATGAGTCCTTTCAAGGACTGGCAGCAACTGGCCTGGGCGGGGGTATTCCTGATCACTCTTGGCGTGCTCAGTCTGAATATTCTGGCGCGTATCCTGTTCCGCCGCCGCGACCAATGAAACCAAAGACTCTTCGGAAAAAATGATGACCAACGATTCCCCAGACGCCGCTTTGCGGCGACAGATCGCCGTCAAGAACTTCAACTTCTACTACGGCAAGTACCACGCGCTGAAAAACGTCAACCTGGAAGTATTCAAGGAACGGGTCACCGCGTTCATCGGTCCATCAGGCTGTGGCAAGTCGACCCTGCTGCGGACCTTCAACCGGATGTACGACCTCTATCCGGATCAGCGCACCGAAGGCGAAATCCTGCTCGATGACAAAAACATTCTCGATCGCGGCGTCGATCTCAACGAGTTGCGCGCCAAGATCGGCATGGTGTTCCAGAAGCCGACGCCGTTTCCCATGTCGATTTATGACAATATCGCATTTGGCATCGGTCTCCATGAGCGGCTCTCGCGAGTCGATCTGGATGAGCGCATCGAGTGGGCTTTGCAAAAGGCCGCGCTCTGGGACGAAGTGAAGGACAAGCTCAAGCAAAGCGGCATGGGTCTGTCGGGTGGCCAGCAGCAGCGTCTCTGCATCGCCCGCGGTATCGCCATCAAGCCGGAAGTCCTTTTGCTCGACGAGCCGACCTCGGCCCTCGATCCGATCTCGACGATGCGTATCGAGGAACTGCTGCATGAACTCAAGCGGGAATTCACCATCGTCATCGTTACCCATAACATGCAGCAGGCGGCGCGCGTGTCTGACTTTACCGCCTACATGTATCTGGGCGAGTTGATCGAATTCGGCGTGACTGACGAGATCTTCGTCAAGCCGAAGAAAAAGCAGACTGAAGATTACATTACCGGCCGCTTCGGTTAACGAACGGCGAGGAGACGAACATGCCACCGCACGATCATGCCTCAAAACAATATGACGAAGAACTCGACGCCATCCGCAGCCGGGTGTTGCGCATGGGCGGATTGGTCGAAAACCAGATTCGCGCCGCCATCGCCGCGCTGGTCGAGCGCAATGTCGATCAGCTGGCGCGGATCGACGCCGAGGATCATCTGGTCAATGCCTTTGAAGTGGGGATCGACCAGGATTGCGCCAACATCATCGCCCGCCGCCAACCGACTGCCGTTGATCTGCGCATGTTGATGGGCATCAGCAAGATCGTCACCGACCTCGAGCGCAGTGGCGACGAAGCCGCCAAGATCGCCCGCATGTCTGCGGCAATTTACCGAAACGAACTGCGCCGCGTCCCTTGCGTCGGTGAAATCCGCGAAATGGGCGAGATTGCCGTTGGCATGCTGCGCGCCGTGCTCGATGCCTTTGTTCGCCAGGACGCCGCAGCGGCGGCCCTGATCGTTCGCGAGGATCTGGAGATCGACGCCAAGTTCCAGGGCATCATGCGCCAGCTCGTCACCTACATGATGGAAGATCCGCGAACCATTTCCACTTCCCTGGAAATCATGTTCATTGCCAAGGCCGTCGAGCGCATGGGCGATCACGCCAAGAACACTGCCGAACAGGTGATTTACATTGTTCGCGGTACCGATGTGCGCCACGTTACGATCGACCAGCTGGAGCGCGAAGCTATGGGTGGCAGCCTCGGTCTTGGTGAGGAGGCATCCTACTGATGGGCCACCGCCACCATAGGGTGCCTTCATGAGCGGCGTGATTCCGCGCATTCTGGTCGTTGAAGACGAACCGGCGATTCAGGAACTCCTGCGTCTGACGCTGGCACCGTCCGGTTTCGATGTTGAAGTGGCCGGCACCGCCGAGGACGGTTTGGATGCGGTGCGTCGCGAGCTGCCTGAAGCAGCCCTGATCGATTGGATGTTGCCCGGCATGTCCGGTCTGCAAATGGCCCGGCAGCTACGCAGCGACCAGCGCACCCGTCTGCTGCCGATCATCATGCTGACAGCACGCGGCGATGAGGGCGATCGCGTTTCCGGTCTCGAGACCGGCGCCGACGATTACATCACCAAGCCGTTCAGCCCCCGCGAACTGGTGGCACGGTTGCGAGCCGTGTTGCGACGGCGGGCGCCGCAGCATTCCGGCGATGTGATCGAAATCGACGGCATTCGCCTCGATCCGGCGGCGGTGGCGGTGACGGTGGATGGCGACGCCTGCGCGCTCGGGCCAACGGAATTCAAATTGTTGCGCTTGCTGATGAGCCATCCGGCGCGCGTCTTCAATCGTGGCCAATTGCTCGATCTGGTTTGGGGCGATCACCGATTCGTCGAGGAGCGCACCGTCGATGTGTCGATTCGTCGTTTGCGCGCCGCGATCGGCGACAAAGGCGAGACCCTCATCGAGACCGTGCGCGGTGTCGGCTATCGCTGCAACGGCAAGATCGAATAAGAGCGCCTAGCCCGTGGAATTCTGGGTCGGTCCGGTTGTTCGCATAGTCGGACTGCTTCTGGTCAGTGCCCTTATCGGTGTCAAGTATGACGCGGTTTTCGGTTGGCTGATTTTGGCCATTGGCTTTGCCTTTTTCCATATCTATCACCTCGTTCAGCTGATACGCATACGCCGCTGGCTCGGTCGTGCCGACGTAACTGACGGCACCGGCCCGGTGCCCGCCGTGCCCGATGCGGTGGGTGTCTGGGGTGATGTTTTCTCCGCGCTGTACCGGCTGCATCGCGCCGAACGCGCCGGCCGGGAACGGCTTTCGGCTTCGCTGGAACGCCTCAGTCGGGCAGCGGAAGCCTTGCCCGACGGCATCGTGCTGCTCGATGAAGAATTGCGCATCGAGTGGAGCAATGCGGCGGCATCGCGCCACCTCGGCGTCGATAATCAGCGTGATCGCGGCACGGCGATTGTGCACCTGGTGCGTGATCCGGACTTCTCCGACTATGTTGCCGATGGCGGCGAACCGATGATCTTGCGCCGTCCATTCGGTCCGGTACGA
>CAISUK010000193.1 GCA_903888645.1 uncultured Pseudomonadota bacterium
CCGGTATCGATGGCATCGGCCGCGGCGGTCCAGTCGTCCAGCTTCTTCTTCACGTCAGGCATCACATCAGCCATCTTCGACTTGGCGTTCTGCGTGGCGCGCACGTGATTGGCGGTCACCACCGACTTGGTCGCATTGGGGTCGAGGACATGGACGCCCAAGGTGAGCAGAAAAGGTGCGCTGTATTGCAGGGCCGGCTGCATCAGGTCGCCGATGAGCGATCCCATCTGCCACAAGGCGAACCGTTCCGGAAAACTCTTGATCGAGTAGAAGCGGGCCTCGAGCACGTCGGGGCTGGCTTCCTTCCACAGCGTCAGGCCGCCCGGGTGAGGGTCCTGGATGGTATCGAAGTCGACGATCTGGTCACGCAGTTCGCGGCCGTCGTCGTAATGCAGGTCAGGTGCGTCGGTCTGGGAAATGCGATCGGGATTGGTGAAGAGGGCGCACCAGTTGATCAGATCGGCGGCGTCGCAGACGCGATTGGGCAGCGACGCCGAACGCAAGGTGGAGGACATCGAGTCGCGCAGCGCGAGGAGGGCATCGCGTTTGGATAGGTCATTGGCATCGCCGGGAAACGCTACGCTCAGCATCAGCCGGAAATCCCGAATCGTGTAATGGAATCCGGCGGTGAGCGAGTGCTGGGCGCCGTGTAAGAGGTGATCGGCGCGTTGCCGGGCGAGTTTGCGAAACAGATTGGTGTTGCGCGCCGGCCGGCCGAACTGCTTGGCCTGATCTGCCTGATCGATATCCTCGACGCGCAGGTTGGCATACTGGCGCAATTGGCTGCGCACTTGCGGCGAGGCAAACAGATGAAACTGGATGCCGGTTCCAGCGGGGCAATTGGCGTAGAGCGAGACCAGGACTTCGGCCATGCGCTCATCCGCCCCCGACTGCGGCATCAGTTCCAACATGAATCCCATGCTGTCGCGGTTCACAAAAAGCTTCTCGGCGGCGAGATAGGCAGCGTAGGGCAGCCAGTTGGCGAACTGTTCGGCCGGTGTATCGGCCGGTTCGCCAATCTGAAAATGCCGCGCATGGCGCGAGTCTTTACGCGGGTTTGCGTCAGTGTCGGTCGGAGCGGATGAAGGTGCATTCATGACGGGCTCACTGCGACCCTGGATTGCCGCTACCAGGCGCGGGCTGTAGCGGAGGAAATGCATTACCCGACGCCGATGGGCGAGGCAAGGGCAGGTTGAATGGAGTACCGGTTGACCCGGCGGGATCGGCATTCGTGTCGGCCGATGCCTTGGGCGGTCGCAGCGGTGCATAACTGTTGCGAATTTGCTGCTGCACGTGGTCGATCAGCCACTCGCCGTTATCGACCTTCACGTACACAAATCCTTGGTCGAACAGGTCACCATCGGCGTCTTCCCAAGGCTTGATCCACAGTCGCAAGACGTGGGCCTGGGACCGTAGCGGACTAGAGACCACAGTGAGGTTGCCATCGCCTGCAGCCGCCGAAACTGCCGTGGGTTGAGGCCTCGATCGCTGCGTCATGGTGGTGGCGAGTGTCGACGCTGCGGGCTCGACGGAGGGTGCTGGCCGCTGGCCTGGCAGATTATGGTGAATGGCATTGGCGTAGGTACCGGAGACAGAGTCGCAGGCCACGCCTTCGGGGGCCCTGCAGGCGTACTTGGACTCGCCGCTCAACCCGGACATATTCATGCAACCGCTCAAGGCGAAAAGCAAGCAAGCGCCAGCCACGGCGATGACAGGAGACTTCATGGTTGTGGTTCCTCGGGCTTGTTTGATGCGGCCTGCGCGAGTCGTCCTTCAAGCACCGTGCGCCCGACAAAGCCTTCGCTGCGTGATCCGTCTGCCCAGACCAGGGTAGGTGTGGCTTGCACACCCAGTTGTCGGGCCAGCGCCAGGTTACGATCGATGGGGTGAGGGCACGGGGCGCCCGTGTTCAGTAACGTGCTGTCGCCCTGCTGCATCAGGCGTTGCCAGGCTTCCCTGCGATCTGCCGCGCACCAAATGGCGATGGGTTGCGCCTCACCCTGGAAGGGGACGAGAAAGGTATGGATCGTGACGTTGTCGATTCCGGCCAGTTCCACTTCCAGTTGCTTGCAATAGGGGCAGTTGGGATCGCTGAAGACCACGATCACGCGTGTCCCATCGCCGCGGACGGTCTTGATCGCATCGTCGAGCGGCAGCTGGTCGATGCGTACCGGGAGCGCTGACGTGCGTGCTGTCTCCACGGCCACGTCGGTTGATCCATTGGGAATACCCGTGTTGGCGGCCTGCGCCAACTTCGGGCCGGTGAGATCCTGCATCGTCACCGTGTCGAAGAGTCGACCGAAGAGGAAATAGCGTGGATTCCTGGCTGAAACGTAGGCGACGTTGCCGTTCATCCAGACTTCGTAGAGGCCGGCGACCGGGGCGCGCGTTACGGCCGTGAAGTGCGTACCCGGATGGGCCAGTTGCAAGACTTTCAACAATCGGGTTTCGTCAGCAGTTGCTGCATGGGCGACTTGAGCCATTCCGAGCCACCCGGCGACCATGATCGTGACCAGGTGCGTGGCTCCCACTCGGCTGCCCACAAATTCAGTCGTTACCATCGTCGGCGGTCTCCAGGCTGCGGGCGTCTGGCGAAGCAGAAACCCGTTGGGTCGGGGTCGTACTCGCCGTCATCGGGACATCGATGCGCACGCCCTTGGTGATCACCACATCGATCTCGCGACCGGCATCCACTTCGATGACCGGAAAGGTGTTCTCGGCCAGCTTGATGTAGTACTGGGCGAGGCGGTCGAGCGCCTTGCCGACGCCACTGCCGAGGCCGGCGCGATAGGCCTCCGCGCCGGAGGTGCTGGCCACGGTACCCAGTGCCGACGTGCTGTATTCCGTCGAGGAGGTGGCGAGTCCTTGGCCGATGCCGCTGACCACGCCGGCCAGCAGGGCATTGGCGAGCATCTGGCCCTGCTTGGTGACCAGTCGCCCGCGCATGCCGACTTTGCCGTCCTCGCCATAGACGCTGCCCTGGATCTTCACTTCCAGCGTCGCGCCGTCGGCACGCACGCAGGAGAGGTTCTCGGTACGCAGGTAGGCGCGCTCGGAGCTGATGTCGCCGTAGCCGGCGGCGATCACGAAGCAATCGCGGTAGCCGCCGCGAAACCGGTTGGGTAGCACGCTGTTGTCCGAAAGACGAATCAGGACCGGGTGGGGATTGGTCTGTGACTGCCCGCCGGTGGGGGCGTCCAGCCCGCCCAGCAGCATGCCGCGCGCAAAACTGACCGGCAGGAAGGTGGCGGTCGTGCGGGGACCCAAATCGGCCGATGTGGCGCCGGTCGCGGTGGCGGGAGTCACGTTGGTTCCAACCGCGGATTTCGCTCGGTCGACGAGGGAGATGCGGGTGATGGCCGGCACCGCCGGCGTCAATGGCGTGAGCGAAGTCAGGTCGCCTGGCGGTCCACTCGGCAGCATGCTCGCCGAAGGCGATTTAGCGGGTGGTGGGGCCGGCGGCAGGTTGGAGGCGGGTGGCATGCCAGTCGGCGTGGTTGCTGGTAAAGACGCTGATGGCACGGGCTCCGATGGCATTGGTGCCGGGGCCGCTTGTTGAGTGGACGTCAGCCGTTGTTCTAGTTCGCTAAAGCGCTGCAAGGTGCGCGCTTCAAAGGCCTGGCGGTCCTTGTTCAATCGCCCCTGTTCTTCGCGCTCATTCTCATACTGGGCGAGCTTGCGTCCGGCGTTACCGACCCATTGATCGACCGGATTGACCTGACCGCCCGGCGGCATGACGCCGATATTGGTGACGGTGCCGGGTTGTCCAGCCGGCGACCGAGCCTCGTTCTTTGTTGTGCTGCCGGTCAAGGCAAAAATCAGCCAGAGGATGCCCACACCGCCCGCCACGATGACTCCGAGCAACGCATATTGGCGCTGTCTCGGCGAGAGACGCTCGATCAGACCGCGCACGGCGTTGCCCGGCTGAGGCAGCTGATTCATGGCGATGCCTCGCGGCGGATGACATAGACGGCCGTGCTCTCACCCGGCCGCAGGTTGTGGTGCTCGATGGCGACCGCGGCGACGTCGCCGCCCGTTTGACTGTTGGGACGATCGAACTCTTGTTCGGCCAGCACCATCTGGCCGCTGCTGATGTTCTGCAGCTGGTAGGTCTCGCCGATCAGGCCGCGACCCTCAAAACGGTGCATCAAGGTGAAACGCGCTTCGGTCCATAACTGGACCGTGCGGTGGACCGCTTCGACATTGATGTCCGTAGGGACGTGGTCGGAGGCCATCGCCAGGAGCAAGAACTTCAGCGCCCGAACATGGCTCGGTGCGGCGCCGGCCGGCAGTATTGTGGCGGTTGCCGTCTGGTGAGCCTTGAGCGTCTTGTCGCGAATGACGATCGTGTCGGCGGGAGTGTCCGAGCGGCGCAGCAACAGCGTGTAAGTAGCGTTCGCCGACGAAATGAACAGGTTGATCGGTTTGAGCGATTCGCCGGCCGGGCGGATGTAGATTTCGCCTTTGTCACGATCGCACTCGAGAACGAGTTCGCCGTTGGGGTTCGTCGCTGGTGCATTGCCGCCCACCGGCGATGTTCCAGGGGCGGGCGGCAGCGCGGAATTGCTGCCGCAGTTGCTCGAGAGGATGTTGCCGAAGACATCGGTGATCGGCGCATTCTCGATGCGGATGCGGGTGGGTTCCTTGATCGACAGGATGGCTTCGACCGCAACGCCATCGCTGGCTTCGACGAGTTGGAGCGCACGGACCGGCGTCGTCGCCACGACCGCAGCGAGCGTGATGACGATCATGCTGATGGGATGCGGCGAAAGCGCCATCGATTGCTGCCGCCACTCAGGGCAGGATGGCTTATTTGCTCGCATAGGGCAGTTCCTTGAAGGCATTGACGTGCATGCGGGCGCCGGCATAGCTGAACTCGATCTGGTAGGCCTTGAGATCGTTGGCGGTCTCGAAGCCGTTCACGAGCGTCCGCAGGCGGCCGCGGATGACGAGGGTTTGCCCCTCCTCATTGGCGACGAGTTGCTGGGGCGCAAAAATCGTTGCGGCATTGATCCGCTTGAGCCGCTCCGCTTCCACTTCCTGGCGCGTCTTGAGCGCACCGTACTGGTCGGGTTCGACGTAGCCGAGCAGGATGTCCTTCTTCCAGTCGATCGATGCCGGTGTCACATCAAGGATCAGCCAGGCGATAAAACTGCCCATCTGCTCGAGATACTCGCTGCTCGCCTTGTCGCGCGACACCCAGAAAGTCTTGTTGAGCGACGGCGGCACGACCACCGTGCGCACCGTCCCGAGCAGATTGATGATGACGAGCAGGGACAGGATCTGGCCCACGGCAAGGAGCCCGAGGGCGAGTCCCAGTCCACGATTGCGCCTGCGCATTGTCCGGATGTCGCTGTTGAGTCGATCGAAGTCCATGGAAATCGTTTCGCTTCAGCCGACCATGCGGCGGATGTGAGAGGGCGGTGTTGCCCGCATCGCCGTCATCGGACTGGTCGGCAGATGCCAATACAGCCAGTGGATGGCGTAGGCGGGGTGCTTGTCCGCCTTCAGGCGCGAGATCCAGCGCGAGAGGAAGATGCCGGTGGCCAGGCAGACGGCGAAGGACAGCTTCGACCCCGACATATATCCCACGAAAAACAGGAAGAGCAGCGGCGCCGCAACGTCGACATCCCAGAAGCCAATCTTCCACTGGTCGTCGAGGCGGCGCGGAATATAGGTGTCAGTACCCATGACCTTGTCCTGAAAGGAATGACTTCAGCTCAGACGACGGCGCCCATGATCGCGCCGGCGATCACCAGGCCAACGGCAGCGAAGATGGCCAGTCCGACATAGAAAAGCACCGGGCCGAAGTTGCGCAGCGCCGAGAGGGAAATCAGCGCGACGACGAAGCCCACAAAACCGACCAAGGCCTTGATGCCCGGTCCAAGTGCTGAGATCTGTGCCAGTGCCGAGGTGAGCGGCCCGGTAATGCCGGTGAAAGCGACCAGGTCGAGGGCGTAACCGGGCAGGGCGACGCCGAGTCCGAGCACCAGAATCGCCAGTGGCAGCGTCGTTCGCACCGAATTATGTGATATCGATATCGAGCGAGAACTTGGTATGGCAGGTTTCATCTAAATCTCCTGGGTTGGATTGAAAGGAAGGCTGGGAAGCTGCATTCGGATAGCCGCTCAAAAAACGCTGTGCCCGCTTTGCCGGCATCGGCGGCTGGGGTCGCAAGTGACCAGTGCATTGTCATGGCCGATCCTCTCCCCGGATAACGACTTCGACGCGGCGGTTCAGGGCGCGATCGGAAGCGTTGTCGTTTGATGCGATGTAGCAGCAAGCGCCTTGCGCGCTGACGATCAGTGCAGACGCCAGCCTGGGATGTGATCGGCGCAGGTAATCGCGGACCGCGTGCGCGCGCGCCCAGGCCAGCGTTTCATTGGCGGCCTGTGGTCCCGTGCTGTCGGTACGGCCCGTGATCGTGACGCTATGCGCCGTGATGATGTCCGCGGTGGCCTGATCCAACCGCGCTTTTGCAGCGGGACCCAGCGTCGCGCTAGCGAACGCGAATGGAATGGTGATCGTTCGCGGCGATTCGGGCGGCCTTGCGGACGTGTTCACGATCGAATCGGGAATGATGGCTTGGCCGTGTGCAGGCAAATGGGTGCCGTCGATCCGTTGGTTTGAGTTGCCGGTGGCAAGTGTCTTGGGTGTTCGTGTCGGGCATGCCGGCGGGATGCATCGCGCGAATGCCGCGTCAGAATCGAAGTCGATCTGAGCAATCCGCGCGGCGGCTGCGACTGGTGTATCCGTGACTGCGTGGGCCGAAGGTTTCACGGGTGGTGGACTGCATGACGACACGAGCAAGCCGAAGCCGCCAGAAATGGCGAGTCCGATTAAACGATGTTGGTATTGCGGCGTCATGGCGAAACCCTCACTGACATCAGTGCGGGAATCGCGGTCGCGGTTGGACGGAATGATTTGGCCGCATATGAGCGACCTTGCGAGGGCAAGTTGCGATAGACCCGCCAGGCATACTGGGCACGAGTCTTGGCGCAGGACTCCCGATCAAGCTGTGAGCACGCGGCGTTGTAGGCGCCGACACCATTCCACGTCGCGCCGTAGCGCGAAAAGCAGTCGGCGAGCAGCCACGCGCCGACCTGAATGTTGGTGCAGGGCTGGTAGAGATCGGTTTCCTTGATGCCATGGCGGGCCAAGGTATGCAGGTGGCCACTATTGATCTGCATGAGCCCGATGTCATAGGACCCGGTGTGCTGGGTGTGTGAGCGATTGATCGCCCTTGGGTTGAGGTTCGACTCGACCTTGGCGATGGCATAGAGCAGGTCGGCCGATACGCCGTAGCGCTGTGCTGCAGCCTCCCAGCAAGCCTGCGCAGGGGCGGGTGTGATCGCGAGGGTGGTCAAGGCAGCCAAGGTGACAGACGAAGACAGACGCACGAGGTCCTATCCAACAGATCCGGAAACACCCGCCAGTGGGCGGGCAACAAGGTCTGGGCCGTCGGCGGTGCGCGACGGTCGGGGTCGGGTTCGGGTGGTTACATCACCTGGCGAGCCAGGTGATGCGAGGTGCGCGGGTCAGAAGCGGGTGTATTGCAGGTGAGTGGCGATGAATGACAACGGTTGAGGCGAGACTGATTTCAGCTGGAAGAACCTGTCCAACTTCGTTGGGCGCGTTCCACAATGTTGCGGCGTGCCTGTTGCAGGACGGCGGATCCCGAAATGTCCCAGGAGCGGCAGAGGGCGACGCATGCCGTTGTCAATTGGTCGAGTTGAAACTTGGGATTGGGGTGGCGGTTTTGTGGAGAGCGCTGCAGGTCCAGCAGACACTGATACTGCTGACGCCACATCGATTCGCGACGACGTGGCGTCAGCGGTTCGCGTAGCACCAGTTCGGTCCCCAGGAACTGAAAAATGAGTGAAGCGGCATTGTTGTGGGCAAAGACCAGCGAGACGCAAGCGCTGATGAGATCGGGGAAGCGGAAGGTTGGCGAGACGTTGTTGTGGCTGCGCAGCAGGCCGTAAAGCCAATCGTGCTCATCGAGCCATAAGCGCGTCTCGATGACATCCTGCGTTTCGCTCTCCGCTGCGTGACGTGGGGCGGTGTGGCGATGAGTCGTTGTCGCGGTAATCACGGCGCTGACCTCGATTCAGTGGCGATGGGTTGCAGTGCATTACGCATGACCGAAGTCTAGGCAGTTAGGACATTGGAGTCTCAGCGGAATGCCCGTCTTGTGGCGGGGATTTCGCGATTAGCATAGCGATCGATAGATTGCTTTCAATGCCAATTGCGAAATGCGATCGTTGGTCCGGATACCGGCAGGCTGAGCCAGGCGTACATCCGTAGTCGACATACCCTTTAAGGCATCGATCGCTCGGGTCGAGCTTTCGCATGCGAGATTCATGCTACCAAGGCAGCTCGAGATAAAACGACTCGATTCGCGCAAACGACTCCTCAAATGCGGGCAGGTCATCACCGATATCATCAGCCAATCCAGCGTATTCGCTAGCAGCCATGGCCTTGATCTGTGCATCGCTGATGGAGCGCGGGTTGGCTTCGATACCTCGCGAAGCGCAGGACTTAAGGATGTAGCCTGCGATCTGCATACGCTCGTGGTCCGACAAGGGCGCACAGCGACACAGCAATAGGTACAAGTCATACACATCCTGCCGCCGATTGCGATGACGGAGTGGCTGCTGCAGCAATGCCCGGTACTTCTCGGCGATCAGGTTGCAAAGCCCATAGGTCTGGAGCTGCTCGCCGCCCTGCAGGGACAACACTTCGACGTCATACACAGCTTCGTTGTAACTGTGGTCAATCTTGACCACGTCGGGCGACATTCCTGCCTTGAGGCGGGCCATGTGCGACGGATTACTGCGTGAAGCGTAGCCGATGCTCAGTTTCAGGGCCGGAAAACTCCCGACCTGGTTGGCCGGAGATAGGATGGCGCCTTGCAGTCGACACACGATATCGTAAGGCAGTTGCTGATTTGTCCACTCGAGCTGTGCTTCAAGTTCGGCAAGCAAGGCCTCCTGGTCCGCACTGCTCCACATTTCGTGTGTGGAGAAGTCGATATCCTTGGTGAACCGGCTGCTGTCGTAGCGGATGGCCATGAGCAGCCCGCCCTTCATGATCATCCTTGAGCGCAAACCCACGGACGTACTGATGGTCATGAGGACGATATGCACCGCCTGGCGAAATCGGCGCTGATTGGCGGGTGCCGCTGCGACCCAGTGCGCCAAGTCCAACTCATGCAATTCCTCAGCGTTCATGTCCAGCCTCGCTCCGAGAGGCCAGCGACGGAACGTTGATCGACAGCTGCCAACGCTCCGAATAATTTGGCGAATACTCGTTTTCTGGATCGAGTTTGCGCGATCCGCCACGCTGAGCGCAGGTTTGCCAGGAGACTATCGTTGCGTGTTCCAAATGGCAGACTTCCGTCAGCAAGAATCCGGCACGAACCTTGTCGATGGCCGAGCCATTGCGCTCGACCTCATCGATGATTGTCCGTAAGTGCCGCGTTGCTTCTCCCTGAAAAACATCGATGACGTGCTGAATACCACCGCACAAAGCCGGCTCGCGCAGCATGTCGAGAAAGACCCGACCGATCGTCGCTACGCGCAGTGGTGATCCCGGGACGTGGCGAAAGGCTCCCAGTTGCGAGCGTTCGTGAAATTGCACTGCCGTTTGACCGATGCGGGTCAGGTTCAATCGCGTCAGCTTCGGCAATCCGCTGGCGATATAGTCGTCAAACCGCTCCCCGAGCTCCTTGTGCATGCGTTCCCTGGCCTGTTGACGCCATTCGCCAGTTGGGGGCACCGACATGAATGCGACGGCGGGAAATCGGTCGGTTAGCCCATGATATTCCATGGCACTCAGATGTGAGACGTAGGCGAACGGATCAAGGCTGCAGGCGACCTGCTGGGCCGTGGCATGGCCTTGGCCGAAGAGCAAATAGGCATGTACGCCGCTCTTGAGCGGCAATCGCGTCAGCAGTCCGACATCGACCAGATGATCGACGACCCCGTGATACAGGGTCTTCGCTTCTGTATTTTTCCGAGCCATCTGCAGGAACACTGTCTTGGCCAGCTCATATGGCGATACGGCAGCCAGTCCGGCTGAGCTTAGTACCTGGCTCACCCTGCTGATTTGTCCCTGCTCGACAATTACGGTAGGCATATACATTGACTGATAACGTTGTCCTAAGGACAACGTTATCAGTCAATGTGATGATTGTCAAGTCTTGGCGGTTATCGATGTTGGGCGACGAGGTGAGGCCGACGGAATTGCACCAGGCGGTTCGGAAGATGAGATTTTGAAACTATGGCAGACCAAGAGTCGATACACCCCAACATCGACATCGATTCCACTGACCGTATAATGCGTCCTTAGGACGCATTATACGGTCAGTGGCGGTGGCTGTTGATGTTGTCCCCAGGTGAAGCGCCAATTGAGCATCTTCGATCCAGGAAGTGGCAGAGCATTCGTTCTTAGCCGCGGCGATGGAAACACCCTAGCGTCCGCCCGACCAACACGCCGACCACCAGTGGCGCACAAGGCAGCAGCAGCGTGGGCAATGTCAGCGGCACCACGAAGCCTATGACGGTTGCGCAGAGCACCACAATGCCCAGGCTGGCATATAACGCAAACATCTCCGGATCGTGCTGCAGGAATTCCTTGGCTTTGATCACTCGTGTGCATCCACCATCGGCGATGGCCGCCAGAACGAATACGGCGAGCCAGGGTAGCCAATAGAGCAAGGTCGACAGCCGATAGCTGGCAAGTAGAAACAAAGCGTCGACAGAGCGGAAGTAACTGTTGTTGAAAAGCCGCTGATTGACCGAGAACATTTCCTGCGACACTGCGCCACTCACGCTGCCTGGCAAAGGCGCATCCTTCACCGCAGGGATCGGTGTTACGCTGGCCGTATCCTCTTGCAACTTCAAGGCTCGATCGAGCATGCGCGTCGCAGTTTGGTGTCCCCAATAAGCCTCAGCGGCCTCATGCTCGGCGCGTAGCTGGGCCAGAAACCGTTCCGGCGGATTGGCCGAAGGTACATACAGCACCAGAATGAGCAGGCAAAGCAGCGAAAGCAAGGCGACGGCGCGGATCATGCCACTGCCTTCACTGACGCGCGATCTGGATCGAGGATCGGAAACCGCCCCTTGATGATCCGGCCCCCTGACACCGAAGCGAAGTACTGAAGGTTGGGAAGCTTGCCAAGTACGTCGGCCGGTACCATTTCCTCAAAGCTCTCGGCGAGCTGGGTGGAGTAGCTCGACGAGAAATCGCCGAGGTGGGCATCTGAGCCGTGGCTGAGACCCACTCGGACGGTATGAATGGCCGTCTTGCCGAAGGTCTCGACGACGAAATCCTGAGTGGGCCGATCCTTGGTGCGCAAGGCGATCAGGTTATTGAGATTGCCTAGTGCCATGCGCGCAGCATCTTCGCTGCCCAACCGTTTGGCGAGGTCCGCCAGCGTCTGCATCGCGCAGGTCGTAAAAATACCGCCCTCGGCGCCCTTGTTGAGGATCTCGATCAGCGGCGGGTTGATGACGTTCGATACCTCATCGACAAACAATGCGATGCGCCGATAACTGCCTAGGTTGTAGCGCATGCCGGCACGCGCCGCCTGGTCGGCCAGCGCCAGCGCTCCGATGGCCGATGCCACCGATGGATCCGGCAAAGAGTCCAGACACATATAAAGTACATGACCGGCGCGTTCGATCTTTTCGAAATTCATGATGGGCCGGGTATCGTCGGCATCGAAGGGATCGGGGGAGAGGCTTCGTCCCAGATCGCCCGAGGTCAACATCGACAAGATGGGTAGCAGGTTGGCCGTGATCTTCTGGTAATGCTCACGGTTGTGGCGAAACGTCCGCACCTGGGCATCGATCACCTTGTTGCGCTGGTTCTGCGCGACGTGGTGCTCGTAATAGCCGACCAAGGCCATCAGGTCGGCGCTGGTGGCTTCCGACGGCCGTCTCATGCCGCCGCGATGGGCATCGTTGAGCAGTTTTTTCATGTCGGGCTGGTCGCGCCAGCCAGCGCCCAGCGTCTGCTCGTAATAGCGGCGCAAAGACGCCTCGAGGACTGGCTCGATGCCACCCTCGATGTACTTGGCGAGTTTCATCAGGTTGGGCCGCTCGTCGATTTCGATCAGGCCCTGCACCACTACATTGACCGCATCCCAGCCAAACGCGGAAAACGCGCCTGCCGTATCCGGCGGCATGATGGACTGGATGCGCGAAGCAATCTCGGTGGGTTTTTGCCAGTTGAAGGTGAAGTCCAGCCGCACCCCACGATCCGGAAAGGCGGGATGAAACTCCATGAAAGTGCCTGGCTCGCGGTAGTCGGCGCAAGCACGTTCCACCACACGCTTCAAGCGCCGACTATTTTTCGGATCGATGACGATCACGACGTCGCCGCGCTGAATCGCCTGGGTGATCAGGTTGGCCAGCGCCACGCCCTTGCCGGACTGGGTGGTCCCGACCAACAGCGTGCCACCCTCGAAATTCTGCAACGGCCGACGTAGAGCACCTTCCTTCGGTTCGACGCCATGGATGTAAGGGAGACCGATCTCGCCATCTGGCTGTGGTTTGCCGCCGTAGCCCAAAAGACCTAACAGGCGGGGCGATACGGCAAATTTCCGGTAGTCGATCTTGGCAAGTTCGTAGAGTCGCTGCGAATGCACTGGCTGCCACTCAAAGCCAAAGCCGAGAAAAACCTCTGCCGGGTTCGTGCACCAGCGCGCCAGTTCGTCGGTGCCGATGACCTGAATGGCGCGCCCGCCCAAGGACGCACGCAGGACCAGCATGCGCAATGCCTGAGTCATACGCATTACGCCCATCGCGAAACAGATGAGTGCCAGCGGCAGAGCCAGTTGTTCCGGCAGGAAACCAGTAGCACCAATCGCCATGAAATACAGCAGCGCCAGCCACCAGACGAGCGCGGCATAGACTTCGTAGGCCCGCCGCCAGGGCATTTCGTAACGCCGCGCCAGCATCTCAGCTTCGCTCCTGCGGTACAAGAACAAACCCGGCCAGATCGAGGCCCGCGACAAAGCGCGGGTCGAGCACGATGCCGACCGTGACTTTGCCGTTGAACTCGCGCGACAAGGTCGGCGGTTCATCTTGGTTCGGCTTGACCAGCAAGGCTGTTTCGGCAAGTGCACGCATTGCCAAGGACGGCTGAACGCTACGTCTTGTGAATTCCTCCAGCGG
Source organism: uncultured Pseudomonadota bacterium (assembly GCA_903888645.1). Taxonomy (GTDB): domain Bacteria; phylum Pseudomonadota; class Gammaproteobacteria; order Burkholderiales; family Rhodocyclaceae; genus CAISUK01. The sequence continues at coordinate 13,185 of CAISUK010000193.1, forward strand.
AACGAACACCCCTTGGGCAATAGTGCATACCGTGGCCGGGCACATGGCCTGGTTGAGGGTGTCAATGGCCTTGGCCAGGGCGTCCCGAACCGCAGGATTTAGGCGCATGGGGGCTTGCAAAGCGAAGCGTGGCGATGGTGGTGCCGAATCTGTTTTTGGCGAGGCTGCCTTGGGCGTTGGGTCGACCGGAGTTATCGGTACTTCGTGATCGGCAGCGGGCTCAGTCGCAGGAATCAGTGAAAGCTGGGTGCCGCTTTTCACGGATTTCGGCGACGGCTGGGGGGTAGTTGTCGATGATGGTCTGAACTCCAGCATCTGGGGCAGCGCCGCTGGGGTTGGATGCATGGCCGCCAAGAGGATGGACGGGGAAGTCAGCTTGACGGCTTCCAACGGCGCCTTCACACCGGGTGGCAGGATCGACCAGGTAGATCTACCGGCCGCCGCCGCTTCGAACACTTCGGCTGCCATGAACACCTCCAGCATGGTCTCAGGTGCTAGGCGCATCCCGGCCAGTTGATCCGCCTCAAGCAAACGATGAACATCGTCTCCAGCGCCTGGCCACACTAGAAACAGCCCGTCTTGACCGAACCACAGTCGCGATTTCTCGCGATTGGGGATCCAGGCTGCGTTGACCTGGGCCAGTCGTCGCAAGGCGTCAACCAAGTAGCGCTCGAGGTGCGAGCCATGCGCCGGCGAACCATGGCGATCGGCATTGGCGGCAAGGTTGCGATCAATCACCAGTGCTAGCGAGCGGCGAACGAGTTCGTCGAGGATATTGTGGTCGCGATAGATCGGAATGCCGCTGATACTTGCCAAGAGGTGTGGCACGATGACCGTGTTGCCTTCGGATAGATACAGCATCACAGCGGGTGATACCACTTGGGGCAGGGCGAACAAGCCCAGTCCTCGCGCTTCAATTGTCTCTGGGCGCCATCTCAGGAAATAGCGCTTGCTGCCACGGCTTGTCAGCCAGTCGGCCAATGGCAGCAGAAAAGCTGGCCACGTTTCGCCAGAGTCATTGGTGACGATGACGTGACTCATCAGACGATGCAACTCACAGCACAGGCCGGCGAGGAATGTTGCGTGCCGCCAGCGTGGCTCCAATTGGCGGCGAGCGGTGATGTTCATCCGCCCGGCGAAGATGTGCGCGTCCGTACCCTGCAAACTGAAAAATGCGGTTTCCATTCCGAGTCGCAGCAGGCCGCCCGGCTGGTTGAAGTAGTTGTCGGCGGTCGCTGGCAGAAGATGGACGCAGGCCGCATAGCGGCGCACCAGCGTCATGACGTCGCGCTCAAAAGTGCTTGAGTCGGTGCCGTAGCAGAGCTTGATGCGGGCGATCAGCTGGGCTTCACCAGCCAGCAGTTCTTCAACCGGGATGGCAGCGAAACCCGGGTCCGGGGTAGTGTAGGTGCTGGCGAGAGGAGGGGGAATGGCCATGGCCGCGCTGCAAAGCATGGACGTCATGCGATCCGCCCATTCTTCGTTCAACTATCCCGCCAGTCGCTTCGAAAAGCCTAATATTCCTAGGGGATATCCCGTTCTGACTCAACACTGGGGTGATGACTGGGGCCCAGCCTACGAAGATGACTCGCTGTCGTTTGCAGCGTAGTGCGAATTGGGTAGGACGCCTGAATGCGGTGGTCCACATGAAAACGCTCAAACAGCTTGCAGAATGGACAAGGCTGACCGCGTTGAGCGACGGTGCCGACCGCGGCAATGAACTTGCAGGCGCAATCTTGGCAGCTCAGAATGGATAACGCCGATGTGCTTGCCAGCCAGATACCTTCGATGTAGGAGACGAGGTTGAAAGCCCGGTCCAGGCTGATGCGGAAGGGTGGCAGGGTCGTAGCCTGGTAGGCGCGATAGGCAAGTATCAGCGCCTCGCCTGGTATGAGACCCTGGTCACGCAGCTGCTGGTACTTTGCACCGATGACGCAAGCGTCGATACGCATGATCAGGTTGGCCCCGTAATACCAATCGGCAGAATCCGGGGCGCGCCCACGGGGAATGCTGAGGACATCCGGGAAGAATAGACTTTGAATCTGGCGTGGTGGGATGCCAGTGATCAGATGAATCGTCTTCAGGCGTGCGCCGAGCGCCGTCAATTTTTTTGCTTGCTGAACGGCACGGAGGTGCCGATCGCCTCGAGTCGGCATGAGTGTCGGTTCCTTTCAGCGATCATTCATCGGCAAGGGCGGACGCACCAGGGACAGGGGCCCGGCCAGTGGGCGCGGTGTGCTCAGTAACACGACGAGATCGGTACGTGGCGGAAACAAGGTGGTGTCGCCAATGTGTATCACCAGAGACCACAGGTCGTCGAGGCTCATGTTCCGCAGATGGTCGGCCTGTGCCGTGTTTAAGGCGTATTTGGAGCACGCTGCCGCAGAGTCATTTTGAAGGCCGGCACGGATGACGGCCAGCACATGAAGATTGATCCATTCCACGTCGGTAAGAGTCCTTTGACTCATGGTCTTGTTCCTTGGTTGGCCCAAGTAATGTAGGTTTTTCGGGCATCGGTGGTCGAAAATTATCGTCAGATATTCCCGTCAAGATCCAGGTCTCGACGAGCCGGCTCAGCATACGTATTACATAGATGTCATGGCAATGGCGGATGCCACGAATCTTTGTTCCTCGATGTTGTTGCCACACGCAAGGCCTGGCTAAAGCCGTCGATTGGGGATTCGCGGTGCTGTCGGTGAACGAAGGGACATGGTCGCGACGATTGCTGGTGCGCGTAGATCACTGCCGCTTACCTGCTGCAAGAAAATGCCACTCACCCGGGGGCGAGTGGCATTGTTGGGTTGCTTGCATTAATCCTTGCTGGAACCAAATGGTGACTCGGACAGCTTGCCTGGCTTCTTGCCCCAGGTCAGGCAGCTTCGGCCAGCCCCTTCCACTCATGGGCCGCCAAATCGATCAGCCGGCCACCCAGCGCTTCAAACTCCGTCGCGCGATCGTAATCCTCGACCTCCTGGCTGTAGTGAGTCACGGCATTGACCAACCCGTAACCTGACAGCTGGCCTTCTTCGATCAGGTGGCGCAACACGCCGGCCCGCTCGTTGTCGTTCAAGGTATAGCGTTGCGCCAGTACCTCGACCGTCTTCACCGGGTCACCCAACAGCGGGATGTTCAAGGTCTTTTGCAGCTTCTGTGCCGTCTGGCGGAAGGTTGCCTCCGACACTGCCGCCTGCACCACGTCGCGCACTTTCAGGAAAAACGCCTGGTCATCGGCACGCAAGGTGTCTTCCTGATAGACCTGAATGGCGTCATCCGTGCCACCCAGCGCCCGACCCACGTGCGTCTTGCGCAGCGAGCGGTCGGGGGCGATCAGGCCGTTGCGGCAGATCAGCCGGAACAGCAATGGCTGCACCGACAGCGTCCCCTGACCGACCTCCGAGTTCGAGATCACGACGCCGGCCTGCACGACATCACCGGGCGCCATTTCGTATTTCAGGCGTGGCGTGATGCACTTCAGGTACATCTTCGTCTCGGTCAGTTCGACCGACTCGAAGCGGACCTCGGGCAGTTGCTGCAGGATGGGCAGCACACTTTCGGCCAGGTCGAAATTATCCAGACGACGATAGCGGTCGGACAATACCGCGCGCACCTGACCGTCCAGAGTTCGCAGCATGCGCCGGTCATCGTCGCTTTGCAGCCAGGTGTTCACGTTGCGGTCCAGCAACACCGGTTGCTCTTCGCGCATGCGCTCAAAATACGCATACGGAATCTTCAATTTTTCGGCCAGTTGGCGTCGGGCCAGCGGCGTGACGCCATAGCGCACCGGACTGCCGCCTTCCTCGACGACGATTTTCGTCTCGCCACCCTCGGCGGTGGTGTGGTGCACGAGTTGCGAGGGCACGATCAAGTCCTTCTTCGAATGCAGCTGGCGCTCCAGTTCCTGCGCCAGACCAACGAGAGAACGTCCAATCTTCATAGCAATCTCCAATTCAAGAATGAGCGGGCACGGCATCACCCACTCGTGGGGATGCGCATCCCCAAGGGGGTTGATAACGAGCCGGCGATGGCCGGTCCCAAATGGCGCGAATCGAATCGCGCCTGAACTCCAGGGCTGTCTTCGCGGCACCGTGCGGTGTCGCCTGGTCTGACAACTACCAGTGGTGCAAAAGAAATTTTTCGCGGTCACCGCGCCCTGCAGCGACCCTGAAAAAGCGGGTGGGTCCCAATCGCAGCATGGGACCGCACCCCGAATCAATTTACGCCGCACGAGATGCCTGAGCCGGCCAACGCTGCCGCCAGACATCGGCCCAATCGCTGCCCGCGTTCTTGGGAACGAACACGCGCACCTGCCGCAGGTTCGTTTTCTTCCCTTCGCGTTTCAATCGACGCGCCAGGGCATAGGCGAAGGCCTGGCCGGTGAAATCGCCATCGGCATCGTTGTCGGCATAAATGCATACCGCGCGTACCGTTTCCGGCATCCACAATTTCTCCAGGTTGCCGGCGCTGAGGCCAGCCCAGACCGGCTTGCCGGTCGCCAGGTGTACCGCGATACCGGTCTCGATGCCTTCGCTGATCGCCAGTTCCTCGGTGGCGTCGAAGAGACGCACTGCGGCTCCGTTGATACCGGCAGAGAGCACTTTTTTTGCATCGTGGGCCGCCAGCTTGCCGCCGTCCTGAAGGTAGGTCCGGTGCAGCGTCACGGCATGCCCATCAGCGCCCTGGATGCAGGCCAGCATGGCCGGGTACTCGGCGACCTTGCGTGACTTGCCGCTGGCATCTTTCTGGTAATAGCCGAGCGCGCCATGGCAGCGCAACACCTTCGGATACGCCGGCAGTGCCAAACTCCGGCCGCTCAGGTAGCGATCCACCTCGTCGCCTGCCGTGACCGGACGGGCTTCGTTCCAGATGCGCTGCGCAAGCTTCTTCATGGGCGTGGTGGTCGGCTCGGAAGTACGACAAGTCGCTGCCACAGGCATCACGCCAAGGCAGCGCTCGACATCACGCAATGCCGTGTTGAAGTCCACCCCCATTACCGCCTGCAGCAGCTTGAAACCGCCGCCCGGGCCACATTGGCGGCAGTGATAGTTGCCCTCGCCGAACTTGTCGGTGTACTGGAAGCGATCCGACCCGCCGCAGAGCGGGCAGGGCAGGTTGCGGCGCTTGAGAATGGTTTCTGCCACACCCAACGCCGCAAGGATCTCCGTCCAGCGACCATGGGCCCGCTGCTTGACCGTCTCGATGCGTTGCGCATAGTCACGATCCTGCATGGTGGGCTCCCAGTGCGACTGGCTGGGTTTCGGCAAACAAGGCTACCGAATGTCCCGGCGCCGAACCCACCCCAACCGTGACCTGGAAGGCCTTGCCGTGGAGCAGGGGGTATTTGCCCAGCCGTAGTTCCTGCAACAGCGAATCCAGCGTCTGCACCGGATCGACCGAACGCAGGCGACGGATCAGGTCCGCCAGCGCGTCACGGTCGGCGTTCATGTCCGACTCCAGGTACTGCTCGTTTTCATCGACGAACGAGGAAACTTGACGGACCGGTTCGCCGCTGGTTTCGCCGGCGGGAATGTACAGGACATCCCTGTGGCAGACCCCACTGTCGACGATCTCGACCACGTCACCCCCGATGCGCACCAAAACAGACTCGCACAGGATCACGGTCGGCCACACCCAGCGTCCTTCGAACTGCAAGCGCGTTTGTTCCATCACGGCTTCGACATGCGCTGTTTCATCTTCCAGAAAGCGCACATGCCGTTGCACCCAGTGGTCGGGATGCAGACCGATCCAGTCGAAGACCAGGTAGCCCTTGGCCCGAGCCAGCATCCAGTGCGCCGCGTTGCTGTCGTCCATCCAGTTGAGCGATACCAGCGTCACCGCGCCACTTTCAATGGCTTGGCGAGACGGCGCCACTGATACCTGCCGGACATAGTCGCTGCTGCCGCTGTCATCCTGGATCGGGTAATCGACGATCGCATCGAACAACTGTGCTGGCAGCACATCGAGATCGTTGAGCAGGTCCAACTGTCCCCAGGCCTGCATGGCCCGATAGTAGGTATCGACGAAGTTCGCCGGGGTGAGCTGGTTCTTGGCCGCCTCCAGCGTTCGCCGCCAGCAAGCCTTCAGCTCGGCGTCGATGCGTTTTTTCTGCACATCCTCGTCAATCAGCTTGTCGCGATCCGGCAGACGCGCCATGAACTGACGCGAGTCGAGATGGACGACATTGACCCGGTCGAGTCCGTAGCCGGTCGGCTTCGTGACGCAAAAGCCTTGCAGGAACACCATCGTGTCGTGGCTATGCAGGCCATCTTGCTGACCGGCAAGGCGGATCAAGCCGATTGGGGTAGGCATGGTGGCAAGGTGTTCGGCGGCAAAGCGTCGCGTCAGTGCTTTGCCGTTGAACCATACCTCCACCGGAAACCCCAGGCACAGGGTCTCGATGCGGTTATCCAGATCGGGTAGCTCGACACCGTGCAACTCGATCCTGGTACCGGCAACGACTTCGGTGTTGTCTTCGACAGCGAAATACGCCTTGTCCAACGCCGCCGCGGTGTCGATATCGACGCGCTGGTGGTAGGACGTGACGACGCAGCGCGTCGCCGCATAGAGGCATTTCGAGAAGCCCACGCCGAAGGGATGTTCTTCGGCACTGATCGCCGCATTCCAGCCGGACTCGTGGAAGCTCAAGAGCTTCTGGAAGTCGTCCAGGCCGCAGCCGTCATCCTGCACCTGCAGCAAGCGGGCGGTGGCATCGTAATGGACATCGATGCGTGCAGCACCGGCGCGGCGGGCGTTCTGCAATAGCTCGGTGACCAGCGTGAAGCGGTCGCTGAAGGCGTAGCGCTGGTTGCGCAGGGCGGCGGCTTCGTTGAGTCGAATCTGTATTCGCATGACATGCTCCATGATTTTCGGCGGAACCCGAGCGCATTGGGTCGGGCCCACCTGGGGAAATGATTTGGTCAGCCGGGAAGGCAGACCGCTGGGGTGAACAACTGGCCAGCAGCGAGTGCTTCGCTCAGGCTGTGCCTGAGGAATGCTGGTGGCAGCAGGTGCTGGGTACTCTGGATCCGGCCCTCATGATCGAGCCGCTCGACCTTCAGGCCGATCAAGTGCCAATGCACCCGGTAGGCGAGTCGGTCTGCGCCGGCGATGACGAACATCCGTCCCGGCTGGCCCGTCAAAACTTCGCTTTCCTTGACCAGGAACTCGATCTCTTCCGGCGACTTCACCGTGATGAGCGATGGTCTTTGATTTGCAGTGCGTGCTTGGGTTTGCATGGCTGTCTCCTCAAAGCACCGACGACAGGCAGGGGCTGCCGTCTTCCGGCGCGCACCCATTGATGCAGGGCGCGCTTCGAGCGAAAGGAAGGTCGCCGCTCGTCGCACGGGGCTCGCGAATTGCCGATGCCGGTGGCGCTTGGCAGTCGTCGCGTGTTTGCTCCTGCCGGATCTTGTCCAGCAATATCGCGTCTTGATAGTCGATGCTTCCGGCAATGCCGTAGCCGACAAATATCGCCAGCAGGCAGCAGACATCCTTGAAAGTGATCATGATGATTTCCTTGGTTAGCTTGAGCTTCCGCGTTGCCGTGGAAGCTCGATGAATGGGGAACGGGGTCAGGCGAACAGGTCGCCATGCGCGGACACCCGCTTGATCTGCTCGTTGATCCACTGGGGGTTCTTGATCAGTCGAGCCTCGATCCACTCGGGGCGATGGACGACGGCATCGCGTACCCATTCCGGGTATCGCTTGATCGTGGCAGCGAGCCATGTCCTGACGCCATCGCGAATGTGGTCGCGCATCTCCTCGGCGTCGACTAATCCGCAGTAGGCGATCGGCGACAGAGGACTGCAGCCGACGACCCGCAGGCAACTCACGAAGGAGAAGGGTTTCCCTTCCTTATCGCGTTCTGTGAATACCCAGCGCAGCGTATCGAACTTTTCTTCGAGGGGTGTCGCCGGCTCTGCCAGTTGGCTGATTTCGTGAAGCAGGCGCCAATGCAGGAAGACGATGTCTTCCTCGCTCCATTCGATGGGTGAGTCGTCGTCGAGCATGGTTTCAGAAGTGCTGCAATCAGGGACGGCTGCCGTCCGCGGGTGCAACATCGCGGCGAAGGATGGCGCTGAGGGTCCTGCTGGTGCAGCGCTGAAATCACTGGGGAAAATCGTCGGGTTGAACATCGTTGTCTCCAAGACAGGCAGGAGGCAACGCGCACCATGACTGGAGGCGTAAGCCCCCAGGGGGTATGGAACGACCGGCGGATACAGATCGCGGTCGGCTTCGGGAAAAACTCCAGGACTGGCTAATTCGGCTGTCGTAAAACGCCGGGATCGGGTTGCCAGCGACCGATCGAGTCAAACTTTCGGGGGAGGGGTGTCAGGGTAAAGTCAGGGACGCCTCACCTCTGCCTCGAAAGCTTACCTCGATGGCATGGATGCGACAGGCACGCGAATTGGTTGCCGATACAAACGTCGCGCGCAGTTCCACTGAAATCGTACAGCGCGAAATCTGAGACTCCAAGGCTTGCCATCGTTGCATGCAGGGCTAGCTACTGCATGGCATAACGATAGCGGTCGAAGTTTTCCGGGTCAATAGCGATTGAACGGTTCAATCGCGCTCAATGCCGAAATCCCCCTCAGGCGGCGGTCATTTCGGGTGGCGATTGCATGCGCTGCGTCGGAAGATTGCTCTGACCGGATTATTTCGAGGAGCAATGCATGTCGGAAACACAAAACGTCAAGGTGGATCAGGGTGGCGTCAATGCCCGAATTCTTGCCAAGGAAGCCAAGGCCGACTTCCGGCGGGTCGAGGCAGCCAGCCTCAAGATGCCTACCCGCTTTACCAGCGCCGAGGGCAAGCGCTTCTTTGCACGCTTGTTCAATACCCTGCAACTCAACACGCACTTCATTTCGGTGATCGCCCGCACACGCCTGGACCACGTCGATATCGCCAAGATTGAGACCACCATCCGAACCCAGATGGACGCAGTCACCGAGAACCTCAACAAGGCGATCGACTGTGCCGAGGCGCTCTTCAAGGCCCATGGCATTAACAGCACCGCAACCTATGACACGGTACCGCTGGACGTGGACGTCCATGTGCTGTCCTCGATCGGTCGCCGCTTTCTTGAGGTCTTGGGGAAACTTGACCAGGTGATGCCTTTGCTGCAAACACTCGAGATTCATGAAGTAATCACCACCCAGGCCGTGGATATCCAGCGGGCGAGCCTGAAACGGCAGGTGCGCGACGTGGCCAACGGGGCGCGCAACTTTGCAACCGGGCTGCGACGAAGGATGAATATGATGATTGCAACGGATGGTGTGGAATCCCTCACCGCAACCGATAAAGAGACAACGGTCCAGAGTGGCACCGATAGGTTCGATGAAGTCGCATCGGATGACTCTGCATTGGCGATCGGATCGGACTTGCAGGACTCCGAAACCGCGACATCCAAATAGCATTTCAGAGTCCGGTTTATTTGGGTTCCACTCTAGCAAGGAAATGCCTCTCCCAATCGCCCGCGTATTCCCTCCCTTACGGTAGGTGTATCGCCAGCGGACTGGTGGCAACTGCCCGAAGCCAATAAGCTACATCCCGGTGAGCACTGCATCGATCATTGACTGCAGTGTTCATCTCCGCCACTCTGATGGCGGCGTCGCAGTCGATACCTGCCCCATTTCCGGCGATTGGCTTGCCCGAGCATTGCGGGGTCAAGCACAGATCGGCCGATCAAGCCCGATACGGACGCCTATGACAGCAAGGCGTCGTGATCCTCTTCGTTATCTATTCATTCATGCCACGTGATGGGGACGCTCGTGGCGTGCCGACGAGATTTGCGTTCCATATCGGCTCGCGCCCTTCTGACCAAGCGCGGCCGCGAAAGAGCAGGTCATATCCCTTTCCGCCGTCAGCCGAGCCGAGGACCGATCATGCCCAGCATATGCACCAGTTCACTCATAACGACATTGTCATCTCAATTAATTTCTACTCGCCCTTCAATTCAAACGCTCCCCGAAACTGGCTTTCTTCGCCAGCCGCAGGTGTTGGCGTTTGTGCCAATCTCCAAATCGACACTCTGGCGACGCATCCAGGCGCGCACCTTTCCCGAGCCCGTCAAGCTCTCGGAGCGGGTGACGGTCTGGCGCGCCGAAGATATCCGCCGCTGGATTGCGAAGCAGGGCCAGACGACCTGATTAAGTAACTAACAGCGGGTCCTGTGAATGTAGGTCACCGTGCGCAGCCAGTCAGAGACTGAGCGCACGGTTTCCTCCTGGCTGATTCCATGTCTGGGTCGTTCCCCGGCAAGCACATGACATTCCCCTGATAACGAAAGCCCCCGCATTTCAAGCCGATTTCGCCTGGCGATTGAGGCGTCGAGGCTCGAAGATTCGTACCGGTGACACTCCAAGAGATTTAGGGAGAGATCGGTAATGCAAGACAATCAGGAGGCTGTTCGCTACCGCGAAAACGCGATGCAATCGGTGCAGATGTTGCGCGATGTGCTTGACGGTGATACCTACGAAGTCGTGGCGCTACGCTTTGGCGTCACGCGCACGGCGGTCGAGCGACGCATCAAGTCTATCGCCGTCCAGCTCACCCAGATCGTGGGCGTCGAAGGGCTCACCGAGGAGGGTGCCGCATTTGTCCGTCGTCTGCGCCTGCATCGAGAAGCCATATTACATGCGCTGGAAAGCTTCGAACCGCAGCTGCCGGTTGGACTTCGGGCGGCGCGCGTGATGTCCCAACCGGAGGTTAAACAGGGGGCCGTTCGCATCAAAGGGCGTACCAGTCGCACCGCGCATGACCTGGCGCTCTACTACTTGCTGTTCGCAACCGGTTTGCGTCCGCTCGAAATTGCCCGCCTCGAAGTGCGTGACTATCTGCATGCCGATGGCAGCGTTCGGCGGGAGTCGGAACTACGCGCCGATACGGCCATCAACCGCAAGTTGCGGCCACTCTACTTTAGCAGCAGCAAACTGGACGATATGCTCACAGACTACTTCAGCGAACAGCTGCAGAACCATCATGGCCTGAGTACGCAGGGGCATTACCGCGGACTTGAGCCAAGCAGCCGCCTGTTTCTGTCCCCGGTTGGTGAGGCCTACCCGATAGAGCCCAACGGCGATTCGGGACAAAACCGATTTGTGTGCCGAAAGCTCCTGGATATCTACCGCAAGTTGTTTCGTTATGCCGAAATCAAGGGTATGGGTTCGCAGTCGGCGCGCCTGACCCTCATATCGCGGATGTATGAACGTGGTGCTGATGAAGATCAGGTCGGCACGATTCTGGGCATAGCCGAGCGCAGCGCCGTGCGTCAACTGTTGCCTCGGCCCAAGCCAACGCTGGCGGAATTACTTGACGAATTGGTCTGAGAAGGCACATGGAAAGCCAGCGTCTTGCCATCAAGGGTCGGGTCATTGAGATGACAGATTCATTGTTGCAGGAAAGGCTGGCCGAAGTGCACGACACCCCCGAGCGGCCACGCTGTCTCTGCGTTCCGGGCGGGGTGGAGATGTATGTGGCGCGGCATCGCCAGTTCGTGGTCAAGCGTATGCCGGAGAGTGGTCATACCCACCACCCAAGCTGTCCCTCGTATGCGCCAGAGGTGCAGCAATCCGGACTCGGCGAACTTCTCGGCGAAGCCGTGCTGGAGACAGAGCCTGGGCGGGTCGAGCTGCGCGTGGATTTTCCGTGGACGCGGAGGCGCGGGCGCGGCGTGGTGCTTGGCGAACCCCAGGACGTGGCAGATGTCGCGGTACCGCAGCGGCGCATGTCACTGCGGGCCTTGTTGCATTTCCTGTTCGAACGTGCCGGCTTCAATCGCTGGAGTCCGGCCATGGCAGGCAAGCGCAACCAGGGTGTGCTGCGCAAGTATCTGTTGGAAGCCGCCGAAGATGTCACGGTTAAGGATTTGCCACTGGGTGAACGCCTTTACGTTCCTGAAACCTTCAGCGAAAGTGGCAAGGCCGAAGCGGCGCAAAGGCGGCGAGAAAAGCTGGCAGTCCTGCGTCCTCGGGAGGGACAGTGCCCGCTGGCCGTGGTGATCGGCGAATTCAAATCGAGCGAGGCGACGCTGCATGGGCAACGGATTTGGATCCGGCATATGCCGGATGCTCCGCTCTTGATCGCCACCGGCAGTTGGAACCGGATCGAGCGGGTTTTCGGGCCCTTGTTCGAAGCGCGAGACGCCGATTCCAGGCATGCGGTCCGGCTGATCCTGATCGCACTGATCCGCGCACGTCGCGAATACACTTACGAGATCGACGCAGCCAGCATGATGCTGACCAGCGCGCAGTGGATTCCGGTCGAGGGTGTGCACGAATTGCCAATGATCGACGCCTTGATCGCCCAGGAGCGCCGCTTCATCAAGCCGATGCGCTATGACGCCAGGAGCGCAGCCGCCTTTCCGAATGCCTTGCTGCTCGATGCCGGGTCGCTGCCGATACCGCTTCATGTAATCAGCACTTACATGAATCCAGAGGAGCGCTCAATGAAGGAGAAGGCAATATCGACGGGTAACCGGGAGGCCTGGTTGTGGCTGACCGATCAATCGATGCCGGCTTTTCCAACGATTGTTGGACGAGGCTGATGTAGCCGATGCAAACCACTACCGGAAACTAATCGTCGGGAGGACGCCGCGCTTTTGAATGAGACTGCACATAGTGGGTAAAATAGGTAATATGAGCATCTTGGGTAAGCTAGGAGGCTTTCATGGCAGACGCACTCCCCTCCCGTTCAGATGCTTTGGAACGACTCGCGCGCGACTTGCCGTCCTTTACTGCCACCAAGCTGGTGGCCGGGATGCAGACGGTGACCAGTGCGGTGATGGCCAAAGGCGCCGTCGTCATCACTCGCCATGACCAGCCGACCATGGTGTTGGCGTCGGTTGACCGCTACCTGGCACTGGAGCAGGCGGCTGAGCCAAATCTTGACGCGCTGACCCGCCAGTTTGACGACATGTTCGCTCGGATGCAGGGTACATCGGCAGTACAAGGCATGGCCGACGCTTTCGCCATGACCACGCGCGCACTGGGTGAGGCCGCCATGAAGGCGGCTCATGGCAAACCCACGGCGAAGTGGTGCGTCACGAGTTGCCCGAGTCCGCACGAGTTTGCGCTCATGATGGCGCCCCCTGACTAAGGTCGGTGTCGAGATCAGGTAAGGCGCTTACGCTGAAATGCGGCAAGCCGTGGCGAATGGCCGGAACGAAGCTGCCCTTGTCAGGAAATTATGAGTTATCAGCGGTAAAAGGCTGCTTACGGTTTGACCATCCGTTTCAACGGCCTCTATATCTACATTTTAACCGGACTGCATGCCGTAAGGGGTTCTATATTTTGGCAAAGAAGCGCCGCAAGTGGTGGGAGACTTCCATCGGCGCCTCCTCGGGCAGAAAGTGGCCGCAGTCGATTCCAGCCCCGGTCGCGAATTGTGCCTTCTCGCGCCATACCGCGAGCACGTCATAGTTGCGGCCGACAAATCCATTAGCTCCCCATAGTGCGAGGAGTGGGCAGCTTATCCGGTGGACTTCGTCTTCCCGATCATGCTCCAGGTCGATGCCGGCCGCCGCGCGGTAGTCGTCGCAACTGGCGCGGATGGCTTCCGGATCGGCAAAGCAGCGCACGTATTCGGCGAGAGCCTGCGGCGCAAAAGCCTTTTCGTTGCCATGGCTCCAGCGAGACAGGCAACCGCGCAGCCAGGCTTCCGGGTCGGCACCGATCATGCGCTCGGGCAGCGGTGGCGCCTGAATCAGGAAGAACCAGTGAAAATATGCGGTGGCCAACGCTTGGTCAGTCAGTGCCAGTGTCGTCGACGTCGGCGCTATGTCCATCACACAGGCAGCAGTAACGCGTGCTGCGTGATCGAGACAGAGGCGATGCACAACTCTCGCGCCACGGTCGTGGCCAGCAACATAAAACGTCTCATGGCCAAGAACCGTCATGAGATCCGCAATGTCCTGCGCCATTGCTCGCTTCGATTGGTTCGCGGCACGGGGAACCGAACGGGGCTTCCCGGAATCGCCGTAGCCTCGCAAGTCAGGAATGACGAGCGAGAAATTGTCAGCCAGCAGCGGCGCTACACGATGCCAGATGACGTGAGTCTGGGGATAGCCGTGCAGCAAAACAAGTGTTGGCTTGCCGGCATTTTCGCGGGCCAGAAAATGGATGATCGTGCCATTCACCGGAATTTGCCGCGGGACAAAGGTCGAGTCGAACAGGGTCACAGTAGGCGTTGGGTACACAATTTAGCGAGACGGGCTGACCCTAGTTTAGGGCATCCCAAACTAAACGCGCAATTCAGCAATCCGAAGGTGCGCTGGAGAAACTGCGATTAAGCAACGGCTACGCCGTTAACAACAGTATTGTTCAACATTAATCAGAGTTGATTACAAGTCGGTTTTGGATGTTGCTATAAGCCATCGCCACAACGTCTTTTAGACGATGTCGTACATGATTGAGCGCTGCAATGTTGTCTGAGAGGCCATTGTCTAAAACTCCAATAATGACATCAGTCGTACTGTCAATTAGACCGTTGAAGTGCTCAAGGGAGATTTTGAGATAGAGGTGATTGACTATGGCCTCTTGGAGCATGATCTTCGTGACGATTGGATTCTGAATGATGGCCATCAAGCTGTAAATGGTCTGCGTCACCATCTCGCCTTCCATCTCTTTGGCTTTGTTTAAGCTCAGTTCGGTAAATGTTGCTCTAACCTGCGGATACTTAGCGTAGTAATTTTCCATTACAGGTTTAGTGATATCTCCGAGGTTCTCGGCAGCGAGACCAAGTGCTTCTTCTATCAGATTAATGTCTTGGGTAGGATTCACGATATATTTTCCTTTTGTGCTGCCAATTAAAAAAACTGGCTCTTTTGAATTTTGAGTGGGTTAAGCGGCATGGGGGTTGATCTTGCTGAAGTCGAGTTTGCCGGCGAGGAGGAATACGACGGTGCGGATCGTGGAGAAATTGCCATAGCCACGTGCCTTGCGCTTGGCGGCCTGGAACAGGCCGTTGATGGCTTCGAGGAAGCCGTTGGTCTGGCGCGTTTGGGACCATGTGACGATGCCATCGAGATGGTTACGGATCATCTTCGCCACCTCCTTCATCGGTTCGACTTTAGAGCGCATCACATTGGTGGTCCATTGCGTGAGCATGTCGCGCACGACATTGACCTGCTTACGCTCCAGAATCTCGCGCAGCTGCTCCTTGTAGAGCCAGGCGCGGGCCGTGCGTTTGGTGGTCACTTGCGCGATGAGCGCATCCAGATCGGCACGGGCATCCGGCGCGAGACTAGCGCGATCCCGCAGGAGCTTCCAACGCAAGCCCTTCAAGCTCGGATCGGTCTTCTGCTCGATACGCCGGGTCTTGTCGACGGCGGTGCTCGCGTGGGCGATGACATGGAATTTGTCGAAGGTAATCCGGGCGTTGGGCAGGTGCTTGGTGACGCCCTTGATGAAGGCCGGCGACATGTCGATGGAAATGGACTCGACGGTCTGCGGATCACCGCCGTGGGCAGTGAAGTCGGCGGCGAATGCCTTGATCGTGTCAGCATCCCGCCCTTCGGTGACGAACAGCACCCGGCGCAGGTCGGCATCGGCTACCAAAGTAATGTAGTCATGCCCGCGGGCCTTGGATGTCTCGTCGGCCGCCAAGCGTTTGACCGCCGAGAAGTCCGCCTGGTCCAGTCCCAGCGCGACGTAACGCTTGCAGATCGCCACGACCTGATGCCAAGACAAGCCCACCAGCCGGGACACCGCGGCGAAGGTCATTTCCCGGCACATCGCCATGATCAGCGCCTCGAAGAGCAGGGTAAAGCCAGCGAGCCGTCCGGCCCAATCCGGTTCGACCTGCCGAATGCCGCCATCGGGCAAGCGCACACGCGGGACGCGAACTTCCAGATGGCACTCATGCTGAAAGAAGTTCAAGTGCCGGTAGCGCTTGATCACGGTGTCGTGCGCTGGATGCACGCCCTCGATGCCCGAGACGGCAAAGCGGCTGCCGGCGATGAAGTCGACGGCAATGGCCAAGGTCTTCTTCGCGACGTCGAACTCGACACCGTTGATGTACCACGGCGAGGTAATGCCCAGGGCGGCTTCGAACAACTTGGCGGTCATGTCGCGGTCACTCAAGTTTCACAGGGGGCGCGCATCTTACCCACGCGCTCGGTTTGGCAATCGCCGCGTTGTCTCCATGGCTGGATGAACAACCCCGCTGCATCCAGCCACGGGACAGCGTATCGGCCGATTCCAGGCGTCAAGGGTGCGCTTCGCCGGGCTGCGATAACCCCGCAGCCCGCCCTTGACCCCCGGCCTCGGCCTACCAGCGTCGTCACGCATTACCCACTCAAAATTCAAAAGAGGCAAAAAACTGGACATGTGAGTTATTTGATATCGCTTGATGGCTGAGCGAATGAAGTGGCTATGGGCATAGTTACCCCATTTCTGGTGGGTCGATATTGCTGGCTTCAGCGTTCTTATCTGTCATGGTCAAGCTGTCCTTTCATTTAAGATAACCGCCAGCATCGGCTGTCGAAGAGGTAGTTGAAAAACGATTCTTGGATAGAAAACAAGCGATTGTTTATAATACTCGGTGCAAGCTGTTAAAAAATTGATTTGTATCAAGAAAATGAATCGGCTCGTGAATATTAGGTAATGTGTACAAAAAGTCGTTCCGCCACGGGGTGACGGAACTGGCCTGTCTGGCGCATTGCCGACGAAAGTCCTTCGACCTGCAGGCGGCAGGTGGTCATCGATGGCGGAGGAGGGATTGCGGCGCATCGGCGAACTCTATGCCATCTAAGCGCAGGCCAAGGATGGTGGCCCTGATGCGCGCTTGGTGCTGCGCCAGCAGGCGTCCTTGCCGCGATTGCAGGCACTGCTTGAATGGCTGATCGCGCAGCGCTTGAGGACAGCCGACGCCAGTGGTCTGGCGCATGCCATCGACAACACTTTGAAGCGCTGGCGGGCGCAGATTTGCTATGTCGATAGCGGCATCTGGCCGATCGACAACAACATGGTGGAGAACGCCATCCGCCCGATCACCCTGGGGCGCCGCAATTGGCTCTTTACCGACTAGGAACTGGCGGGCTGTCCCGCCGCCGCGATTCAGAGCCTGCTCGCAACCGCCAACCTCAATGGGCTGGAACCCTATGCCTGGCTCAAGGATACTTTGGAAAAACTGCCAGCTTGGCCTTATAGCCGGATCGATGCGTTGTTGCCACTCGCGAAAATAAACGCCGAATAACTCGGCTGGTTTGGTAGATCACTTACGAAAGGGACATCCTGAGGGAACAAAAAGGGACAGTTGGAGTCGGACTCGCCGGTAGTACCCGGGGTGTGGCTACGACTACGCCACACACTGAAGGCGATCCAACTGAAGCACTGGAAGCGAGGTGGCGCGATCTACCGGGAACTGATCAACCTTGGAGCGGCTGTAGCACGTAGCTCAGAGGGTAGCGTGAAACCCTCGCTGGGCGGCGGAACAGCAAAGGCAACATCAAGCGGGTACTGACCATTGCCAAATTCGACAAAAGTGGTTAGCCCCATCTCTTATGACCTCAACGACTCGAACTGCCGGGTGCGGACCCGCATGCTGAGTGGTGTGGCAGGCAGGTGTTCGGCCTGCAGTGGCCGTCCCCTATGCCGTTTGTCATCGGAATTTACAGTCTGAAGCCCCTCCATTCGGGGTTTCATCATGAGCCTACGTTAGATCAAGAATCGCGGCTCATTTCCCAAAGACGACGTAGTGCGCAAAGTGTTTTATCGGGCGCTCAGCAACATCAGCCGGAAATATGCAATGCCGATTGATCACTGTAAGGCTGCGATGTTCGCTTTATTATTCAGTTCGAAGGCCAGATAACACAACATCTAATTCCAAACCTGTTTACACATATTCGGGACAGCCTCACCGTCGTTTTTTTGAGGTCTGTTTTTTCACGCTAGCATCTGAGCGAAGGCCCTGTAGTAGGGTATCTGCCATCTTGTCTCCGACTTCTTCTGCAGTCATTGTGCCTGTGGCGGAATACCACTCTATGGTCCAATTCAGTGCGCCGAGAATCGAAAACACCGTAACCCGCATGTCAAGATCGGCCCTGAAATCACCAGACTCGATCCCCTGTGTCAGTATGTTAGTGAATGATTGCGCATACTGACGCCGCATTTCAACAGCGCGGGTGCGATTTTCACCGGACAAATAGCGCCACTGTTGGAAAACAACACTATACTTTTTCAAGTTTTCTGAAATTGCTGTCATGTGAGCTTTAATAGCACTGCGCATTCGAGCTTCAGGGGGTTCTAGAGAAGCAGCGATATTGGACTCAATGGACAGAAATCGCTTAATGCCAGATTCGACAATTTCTAGAAGTAGTGCTTCTTTGCTATCAATGTGAGCGTAAAGACTGCCTGGAAGAATCCCGACTTTCTTTGCAATGTCTCGCATCGAAGTTGCGGTGTAACCGTTTTCTCCGAAGAGCTCAATGGCTGCTTTATATATTGCCATCCGTGGTCCGGATGCTTCTTGAGGTGCATTGACTTTAGGCGTGACCAAAAAAATGTCCTCCAGAGCAGGGAGTATGAGCTTAACATTATGAGGCATTACTGTCCAGAGAGTGAGCGGAGCTCAGGCCATGGGACATCACAACGGTCGAATGTCTAGCTTTTTTCTGATATTGCCAACCCAACGTGCTTGCTGTGTTTCTTGCGGGCAATGGCAAAGCCGATTTGGTGCAAGCCCTGAAGCCCTTGTTGCGTATCAATACTTTTTTTGTACGGGCGGCAGTATGGCGCTGGCGGCAGCCACAAAGAGCTCTGTGTTGATCATCGGCCCGTCAATGCTTCCGCTGGTCTGGGTGTGGTGACCGGCGTGTTTCATATCCAGAGCGTATAAAAGCCTACGATAGCCGTCTGACAACATGTTCCGTGGCTTCAACGGTGTCGCTTCCAAATGTCTTGACTCTTATCTTGACCGGTTTCGGATCCTCGACGGATCCAGTTCTTCGGGCTGAAACTCTCGTGATTTCTTGGCATTGGCTGCTGGGGGCTAACAACATGTCGTCAATTGACTCGAGCCGCGCCTAAAAGATTGTTGACAAGCTTTGTATCAATGAAGTAGCATTCAAAAAAATAAAAACAAGTGATTGTTTTTTTATCGCATCAAGTTTTTAAACCTAAAACTAGGAAGGAGATTGGAATGAATCAGAGGAGCGTTGCGGTGCTAGTCGAAGCGGGGGCGCCAACGGAGGAGGAATTGAAGGGCGAGTTTGGCCGGGACATATACCGTGATTTTGACTACGATGATCCGAGATTCAATACCCAGTTCAATGAGGTGCTGGAGTCTCATCTGCAGCATTGTCCGGTGGCACGAAGCAATGTCGGGACTGGTTTCTGGTGGGTCAGCCGTAACGAAGATGTACGCAAGTGTGCCCAGGACTGGAAGACGTTTTCCAATGCGGGCGGATACCAACCGAATCGTCCTGACGGTCTGCCTTATCTCTATCCGGAAGAGTCTGATCCTCCGCGCCACACGGCGTGGCGGAATGCCCTGAATCCCCACCTCAGCCCGACGACGGTTGCTGGCTACGAAGATGCCATTCGCAGCGATTGCAACGAGCTGATCGATAACTTCATCAACAAGGGCGAGTGCGAATTCATCAGTGAATTTGGTGCAGTGGTACCCGGCTGGGCGTTCTTCAAGAACATCCTCGGCGTGCCAATCAAAGACCTAAAAATGCTGGTCGATGGCGTTGAAATGGGTACCTTCGCTGCACCGGAAGAGCGTGCCCATCACATGGGCATCGTCTTTGAGTATCTGGGCAACTATCTGACCCAGCGCTCGAAAGAAGGTCCTCGTGGCGACATGGTGGATACCATTCTCAAAGGCGTGACCTACGAAGATGGAACCGAAGCCCCTTGGGACCACAAACTGAGCGTCCTGGTGGATATCTGCTTTGGCGGCATTGCCACCACCACCTATGTGATGGCGTCTGCACTACATCATCTGGCCACGCATCCGGCAGACCGCAAGTTGCTGGCAGAAAATTTGAGCATGATGCCCAATGCAATTGAAGAATTTGCTCGTGTGTTTCCGCCGATTGTTGGTATCGGACGCACCTGTACCCGTGATGTAAGCGTAGCGGGCACCGACATGAAAAAGGGTGACTTCCTGATGCTCGCTTATTCGGCCAGCTCCCGCGACCCCCGAGCGATTGAAAACGCCGCCACGGTGGACATTACCCGAGACAATGTACTTCATACGACGTTCGGTGCCGGTCCTCACCGCTGCATTGGCTCAAATCTGGCCCGCCTCGAACTCCGCATCGTCATGGAAGAATGGCTCAAGCGCATTCCTGAGTTCTCCCTGAAACCGGGCACCAAGCCAGAATATCTGACCGGCTTCCTGCGCTCCATTCGCAAACTTGAGTTTGTGTTCTGACCACATGGTAACCGCCACCGCCCGCCAATCCGCCACGAGAAGCAATGAAGAGTCGCCAGTGAGTCTGACGCGCGACAAGTTGCAAGCGGTGATTGAAACCTGCGAATTCGACCGCTGGATGAATCTGAAGGTTGAGGCACTGGACGACATAACGCTGACCATGCGCTTGCCGTTCCGCCCCGAGATCGTGGGCACACCAAAGGTCGATCGACTTCATGGGGGCGTAGTTGCGAGCTTGATCGACGCGGCCGGTTGCTATCTGCTGATCGCGCTTCTGAACAAGCGGGTGTCGACGATCAATCTCGTAGTCGATTTCCTACGCCCCGCACATGGCGAACTGATCGCTGTCGCGCGAATGGTCAAGATGGGGCGTAGGGTCTGCAACCTTACAGTCGAGGTGACCGGGGCGGATGGCAAGCTTGCCGCCACTGGGCGCCTAACCATCGTGCCATCAAATGTGACTGTAGGTGAAGAAGACCACATGATCAGATCAACTACCTCAAGTGGTTCCGAGAAGAGCAGTTAAGGCGGGCGTAGTGGCTTTGCACCGCGACATAGTCGAACTCTACTGCCGTGCGAGATGCTCGGCACCAAACAAATTAAAAGGAAAACTGAAATGACGAAAGTTGCAATGACGAAAGAAGCCGACTTCGACGCAGTAGTGATC
This sequence comes from uncultured Pseudomonadota bacterium, assembly GCA_903888645.1. Lineage (GTDB taxonomy): Bacteria > Pseudomonadota > Gammaproteobacteria > Burkholderiales > Rhodocyclaceae > CAISUK01. Next base: position 34,228 of record CAISUK010000193.1, read on the forward strand.
GGCGCGGGATTTACCGGTCTGTATCAGACCTATCGCCTGCGCGAGTTGGGTTACCGCGTACTGGGGATTGAGGGGTCAGACAACATTGGCGGTGTCTGGCATTACAACCGCTATCCAGGTTGTCGCATCGATTCGGAGAGCGAAGTTTATGGCTACTTCTGGAACGAACAGCTAAAGCAAGAGTGGAACTGGACCGAGCGCTTTGCCGGTCAGCCCGAAATCCTGAAATATATCCATCGGGCAGCCGAGATCATGGACATCCGCAAGGATTACATCTTCAACTCCAGGGTTAAAAAGGCGGTGTACGACGAAGAGTCCAACCTCTGGACGCTTCAATTCCAGGAGCCCGATCGTGCGCCCCTAACGGCGCGCTTCGTCTTCTCGGCACTCGGGCCCCTGTCAGCGCCACAGATGCCCAAGATCCCCGGCATCAACACCTTCAAGGGGCAAAGCTTCCACACAGCCGCTTGGCCGCGCGACCCTAACGGCTTTGGCTCGGCCAAGCTCGATTTCGCCAACAAGCGGGTGGCAGTGATAGGCCTGGGGTCGACCGGTGTGCAGGTGATTCAGGAGATGGGAAAAGTGGCCGGGCAACTGACGGTGTTCCTGCTCGAGCCGAACTGGTGCACGCCGCTGGGCAACGGGCCCATGACGAAGGACCGCATGGACTACATTAAGTCGCACTACACCGAGTTCACCGCCAAGTGCGATTCGTCCATCGCTGGATTTCCTCACGAATTTGTTCCGAAGAACCTATTCGATGTTCCGAAGGAGGAACGTGACGCCAAGCTGGAAGAACTGTATAAGGGCCCGGGCTTCTCGCTGTGGCTCGGGGCATATCAGGATGTCCTGGTGGACCCCGCTGCGAACAAGTATGTGTCTGATTTCGTGGCAAACAAAATCCGCGAACGGGTCAAGGATCAGCGCATTGCTGAACTGCTGATCCCCAAGGATCATGGTTTCGGGATAAAGCGGGTTCCGCTCGAGACCAAGTATTACGAGGTCTACAACCAAGACAATGTCTCGGTTGTCGATCTGAAATCGACACCGATCACCCGAATCACCCCAGAGGGCATCCAGACAACCGATGGCTTGCACGAGTTCGACGTCATCATTTACGCCACTGGCTTCGACGCGATCAGGGGATCGTGGGACCGCATCGACATCCGCGGAAAGGGTGGTGTTGCGCTGAAAGACCAATGGGATACCAATGGGGTCAAGACCTACATGGGTCTGCAAAGCCCTGGGTTCCCCAACTTCTTCACGATGGTCGGTCCTCAGAATGGTGCCACCTTCTGCAACATCCCGCGTTGCTCGGCGCTTATTGTTGACTGGCTGACTGAGATGATGGCCCATGTGAAGGAAGCCGGCATCCAGCGCATTGAAGCCGATCAACAGGCGGCCGAAGAGTGGACGACCTACTGCGGCAAGCTGATGAGTAAGCTATTGTTGGGCCACACGGACTCGTGGTTCACCGGGATCAACTTGAACATCAAGGGCCGCGACAAGCGCGATGTGTTGTTGTTCGTCGGTGGCAACCCCAAGTTCCGAGATTACTGCAACGACGTGCAAAAGCACGATTACAAGGGGTATCACCTGTCGTGATCCCTCAGGGCCTTGGCTCTCATAGCGAGGCTATTGCGGAAATACACAAAAAATGAAAAACACCTGCAGCGCGGCGTCCATCGGGATGTCGCACTGCAGTCCGTGTGATTCAAACAAGATGGAGCAAAACCGATGATTAAACTTTCTGGCAAAACGGCAGTGGTGACCGGCGGCGCGCGTGGCTTGGGTTCTGCCATCGTTACAGGACTGGCAGCCGAAGGGGCACATGTCCTGGTGGTGGACAGAAACAGGGAAGCGGCCGATGACATGGTTGCTCAAATCAAGGCGACCGGTGGTTCTGCTTCCGCCGAGACCCTGGACATTGGCAACCGCGAGGAAGTCATGGCCTTCGGCCGTCGCATTGTCGAGCAATACGGCAAAATTGACGTGCTGGTGAACAATGCCGGCATCGCTCCCGTCGTCAAGCTGGACGATCCCAGCCTGATGCAAATGTGGGATAAGGTTATTGACGTGAACCTGAACGGACAATGGGATATCACCATTGCCCTGCTGCCCGCATTGAAGCAAGCTGGCACAAGCATCATATTTGTCGCGTCGATAGCCGCGTTCACGGCACCGAGATCAAGCGCTGCCTATGGCGCGTCCAAGTTCGCCATCCGCTCGTTGGTGCAGTATTTCGCCCGTGAGCTCGGGCCGCTGGGTGTACGGGTCAACGCACTGGCGCCGGGACGGATGAAGAGTGACTTGATGACAGCCTCCGGCCCGGCGGCTGAAAAATTCCTTGAACGGGTTCCTCTGGGACGTAATGGCGAGACCCATGAAATTGCCGGCCCCGCAGTGTTCCTTGCCTCCGACATGTCGTCCTACGTAACAGGGGTCACGATCCCCGTCGATGGCGGTTTCCTGGCGCTGTGAGGGGCAATGACGTGTCGGGCACATCCCGCGACGATGGCTAACTTAGCACCACACTCGCTGCGGCTGGAGACGCTGGAATATCGCGATCTAATCAGGGCTTCCAGTCAGCTGCAATCAGGAGAAGACACATGACACTGACCAAGATTGAGCCGTTCCTGCCGACGGATCTCACGCAGACAGGCAGTGGCCTGAACCGGCCGGAATGCGTTTTAGCAGCCCGAGACGGATCGCTTTACACCGGCGACTGGACGCTGGGCATCGCACGAATCGCGCCCGACGGAACCACCGGCCCCGCGGTCGAGGCCGATCTGATTGCGCAAGGCTTTCTGCCAAATGGCATCGCACTGACGGCAGATGGTGACTTTTTGTTCGCCAATCTGGGCGAGGCGGGTGGTGTCTGGCGCGTCGGCCCGCGTGGAGCGGCCCGGCCCTTTGCGACAGAGGTTGCAGGCCGCCCGATTCCTCCCGCCAATTTTGTGCTGGTAGACGGCGACAGGGTCTGGATCACTGTCAGTGCGTCGACGCGCAAGCACCAGCACTTCACTGCTGAAGAGAAGACCGGCCAAATACTGTTGGTGCAAGATGGCAAGATCACCGTCGCGGCAGACCGGCTGACCTGGACGAACGAACTGCGGATATCACCCGACGGCAACTACCTTTTCGTCAATGAAACCTTTGCCTGCCGCACCGCCCGGTACGACGTGTCGGCAGACGGCGTGTTGACCAATCCGGTCTGGCTCACCTTTCCAGGAGGTACCTTCCCCGATGGCATGGCCTTCGATGTGGAGGGCGCGCTGTGGCTCATCTGCGTCGTGTCCAACCGCCTGATCCGCGTCGCACCGGATCTGAGCTGGACCGTCGTGTTTGAAGACATCGACCCCAGCGCGCTTGAGACAATTGCCTCGGCGCACGCCAAGGGTTGCCTGACACGGGACCAAATCGTGCAAAGCCGTGGATCTTGCGTGTCGAACCTGTCCAGCGTCGCCTTCGGCGGACCGGACCTGAAGACGCTCTATTTGGGCGGACTGGGGATTGGCGCGGTGCAGGTATTGCAATCTCCGGTAGCGGGAATGCCGATGGAGCATTGGCGATAAGAACGTCCTGACCGGCGCGAAAGTGTGGCGGTCGGACAAATCAAAATTTCAGTTAACAAGCCGGTGCCATGGAAACCGGAGCGCGGATAATTCCGTGCCTCGCGATTTTTGCACTGGGATAGAGGAAAAGAGATGTCGCACTTTCCGCTTCAAGGTGTAGTGGTTGTAGATCTGACTCAGATCTACAACGGCCCCTATGCAACCTATCTGCTGGCACTAGCCGGCGCAAAGGTGATCAAAATCGAACCACCCGGTGGCGAATCTCTGCGCCGCCGGGGTGTGGTAGGTGGGGCCGCGCTGCCCTTTGCAATGCTGAACGGAGCCAAGAAATCCCTCTGTCTGGATCTGAAGTCTGAGCTTGGCAAGCGCGCTTTGCTTGATCTTGTTGCTGGCGCCGACGTCCTGGTGGAGAACTTTGCACCGGGGGCGATGGATCGGCTCGGTCTTGGCTATGACTATCTCAAGACGTTGAATCCGCGGTTGATCTACGCAGCCAGTTCTGGCTATGGCAGCACCGGTCCTTACCGCAAATATCCTGCCATGGATCTGACCGTGCAGGCTATCTCCGGTGTGATGGAGACGACGGGTTTCCCGGATCGCCCTCCGGTCAAGGCGGGGCCAGCCATATGCGATTTTTTTGCCGGCATCCATCTTCATGCTGCCGTCTTGACCGCACTCTATGACCGCGAACGAACGGGCGAGGCAAGGCGTGTCGAAGTGGCCATGCAGGATGCCGTCTTTGCCTCTCTCGGCTCCAGCTTTGGATTGTGGTGGGGCTCACAGGGCTCCCAAGGCAAAAACGACCTGCCCGCGCGCACTGGCAACCGCCATGGAGGCATGGCAGAAGCTCCTTACAATGTTTACCCTGCTGCGGATGGTTGGGTGGCGATCATCTGTGTGGGCGAACTGCACTGGAAAAAGCTGACTACGGTGATGGACCGTCCCGAACTTCCGGCCGATCCGCGTTTTGCCGATCTCAAGTCGCGTGTCGCCAACGTGGACGCCGTCGACGAGGCCGTGTCCTCGTGGACGCGGACGCGGACGAAAAAGGCCATCTTTGAAGAACTGATCGCCAACGGCGTACCGTGCGCACCGGTGCGCAACCTGGACGAAGTGGTCCATGACCAGAACATGCATGAGCGAGGCGCGCTGCAGTATCAAGATCATCCGGAATATGGGCGCATCATCGTGCAACAAACACCCATACGGTTCGATGGGCTGGAGCCAATGACGATTCCCCCCAGCCACAAACTGGGCGAAGATGCTCGCGACGTGCTGTCTACGATGACCACGCTGAAGGACGAGGAGATCGACCAGATCTGTGGCAAGGTATGACGCATAGCGCCGAATTGCACGCTGGAAACAGCAGCAGACCAAACGCATCGCGAACTGGCTGAAAATGTCGTGCCGACATTTTCAGCCACCGTCCGCTAAAGTGAGTACCAGTGCACCTCGCCGAGCAGGTCTGTGACGATTATTCCCTGTTTAGTCTTCGTTAATCTACGGCGCATTCAAGTTGGCAGGAGCGTTCGCTCGCCACGACGCAGGGGCATTGCATAGCGAAGGAACTCCCGAGGATTAGCCAGGCTAAGCACGGCGGTGACTTCTTCACCGTTGCAACACAAAGCTACGAACTTTTCTTCGGCGGGCGAGCCAGTCACATAAACAATGCGGGGGTTCGCGCCGACCTTGCCAACAAACTGCAGCCGGGAACCATGCTGGTCAGACCAGAAGTAATGGTCATCAATGACGGGTACTTCGTCGGACTTGCCGCAAATGACTTTTGCCACCCGCGTCGCCTGGTCAGTCGTTATCGTCCAGTGGAAAGTTGGACTGCAAACGCCATCCATATGACAGCAGGTGGCATCGCCAACACCAAAAATCAGGGGGTCATTCGTTCTGCCATGAACGTCGCAAATCAAACCGTGATGAAGACCCAGCCCCGTTTCTGCCAGCCAATCGATATTGGTTTTCTGCCCTACGCCCACGATGACAATATCCACCGGCAGACTTTCTCCGCTGGAGAGTTCCAGTGCATTCAGCGCATCATCGCCGTGCACTTGGCTCACGGGCGAACCGCAGCGAAAACGGATGCCCTTGGTTTCATGCCACTGCTGAATGATCTTGCCGAGCTCAACACCCATAGATCGAATCAGTGGCGCTTCCGCGGCTTCGATGACGGTAACCTCGCAATCCAGAGATATGGCCACCGACGCGATTTCAAGGCCGATGAATCCGGCGCCCACAATCCCGACCCTCGATTTAGCCTGAAGCGCCTTGTTCAGACGACGGGCATCGTCTGCGCTACGCAACACATGGACATTCTTCTTTCCTTGAAACATCGTCGGCAGAATCGGCCTTGCGCCCGTAGCAATCACCAATTGGTCATAAGTAATGGCGTCACCGCCTTGCACGGTCAGCTTTTGCGCAGCCCGGTCTAACCCAATGGCCTTGTGCCCAAGCAGGAGTTCGACTTTCAATTCAGCCAGGGCTTCGACAGTCATCAGTCGAATGTTTTCGTCGGTAGACTTGCCCAGAAGGTAATTTTTTGACAAGGGCGGCCGATCGTAGGGCAGTTCATTCTCGTCCGAGAGCATGAAAATTTTTCCGGCATACGCGTGATCCCTTAGTGCCTGTGCCGTTCGGACGGCAGCAAGTCCTCCGCCTACGATTACGGCGTGCTCAATATCTGATGCCATTATTTATTCTCCATTAGGGCAACGCGTTCGTGATAACGGGGTCCCGCTGGAGACCCCGTTTGGGTTTCAAAACTTACCAGGTCAAGATCAGGAAATGCGGGATTTGACCTCTTCATGGAATGCGGTTAGTCGACTCTCTGCGGTATTGAACATCAAGCGCCCAAAGCCCTTTGAGTGGGCTACCGTACCCAGACTGTTAATGATGGTGGAATTCTCACCCACCACTTTCAGGAAGTGCGCCCAGTCCCGCTCGTTCTGCTTGGCCCACGCTTCTTCGGACATGCCTGCTGGCACCGGACCAACGATTCCCCAAGCATCAATGATGGTCTCTTCTGCGGAGACAGGCCAGATCGTCCACATCTGCAAATGGGTTGGGAAGCAACTGAAGATGGTGTTGGGGAACGCCAGATAATGACAGACGTTGGCACCGTGATGATCTGCCTTGTCTTTCATGCGCTCGGTAAAGCCTGCTACGGGCAGCGTCATCCAGGAATGCGGCGGACAGACATGTATCTTCGCATCCCGCCACAACATCAGTCCGGCGAGAGTCTCCTGATGCGTGAATGGTACATGCCAGGTTTCGTTGAAGGCATCCACCACGACTTTCCAGTTGGCATGCAGCTCCACCGTGGTCCGGTACCGGGTTTGAAAGCCATCCATCCGATAATGGCCGATTTCACCCCACAAGTCACCCAAGTACTCCTGCAATGACGGTGCGTCGTTGGAAAAATTGATCCAGACAAAGCCGGACCACTCCACTGCGCGAATCGGCGTCGCACGCAGATTCGTCAACGTAGCTTCATCGAACGATTCCCGTAAAGGTACATTGGTGACCTCCCCGGCCAGATTATAGGCAAAGCCATGCCAAGGGCATTTTACTTTTCCTGCCTTGCATTGGCCTGACTCCTTTACCAGACGGGCACCCCGGTGTTGACAGACGTTATGCCAGGCGGCAATCCTTCCATCATCCATGCGGGTGATGACCACGGACTGGCGCAGCCGATCCCACACTACAAGATCGCGAGGAGACTGGACATCCCAGGAAGGACATACCGGAAACCAGGACTGCATGAAGATCTTTTCGTACTCACGGGCATATTGATCCGGATCCGTGTAGACCTTTCCGTCCACAAAGCTTGGCGGCAGGGGATACTGCTTTTCTTCCGCAGTAGGAAACAGATGTCTGTCCACCGGACACCGTGCAGCTGCGGCGTGACCATCAGGTTCCGGTGCGTCGTTCGTATCACGTTCTTTCGTCATGTCTTGCCTCCATTTTGTCCTTTGGACGTTTCACCTTCGTTTAATCATGCGGCCATACACGCAGAGGGGGAAAAAATAGCCGTGCCATACACTTGTGGATTACAGCGCGCCTTGTTGCCAAACATCGATATCAGGGCGTTTGCTCCCCTTCGTCACTTGGGCAAGGGAATGTTGTCAGCACTTGACCCAACGATGCGCGACGATGACAAACAATCATTTGTTTCATGACTTTAGCCTGTTGTCGCCGAACAGTCAACCGCGAGATTTGTCCGATGAATTTTGCGGTCGCCGCAGAGGAACGGCATCAAAGCTTCCAGCTTATAATCACTTCGATGGGGCATCGACTGACGAAGATTTATACACGCACCGGCGACGCCGGCACCACGGGCCTTGGTGACGGCAGCCGCATCGGCAAAGACTCGGCACGCATTGCCGCAATGGGTGATGTCGATGAACTCAACTCGCTGATCGGCGTCATTCTTTGCGAAGAGTTGCCGGGCGACCTGCCCGACCTGCTGAGGAGCGTGCAACATGACCTGTTTGATCTTGGCGGCGAAATGTCGATCCCCGGGGCCGTCTTGCTCAAGGCTACGCAGCCGTCACGCCTCGAAGCAGCAATCGACCGCTACAACGCCGATCTGGCACCCTTGAAAGAATTCATCCTGCCCGGTGGCAACCGCGCTGCGGCGCAGATGCATGTGGCTCGCACCGTCTGCCGCCGCGCCGAACGCGCGCTAGTGACGGTAGCGCATGAGCAACAAATCTCGGACGCCAGCCGGCAGTACCTGAACCGGCTATCCGACCTGCTATTTGTGCTTTGCCGCTGGATCAACAAAACCAGCGGCGGCGATGTGCTCTGGCAAAAAGGCAAGAACGCCTGATTCGCGACCGTTGCTGGCGCTGTAAAAGTCTGCCCTGTTGATAGGGCTAGGGACCAGGCAAACAGTTATACGCACTGACCGTTTTTGTTGACGCCGCGTCACCAGCGCCACAGGGATATCCTTCGGTCACACCAACTTTCACCTGCTGCCGCGTCGAGCGGAGTGCCGACCGTCTAACGCCAATACCAGCTTGCTATTCATTCACTCCGAGCCAATCCTTTAGCTTTTCTCGAATTTTTCTGCCATATTCATTATGCGGAAGAACAAATCGTCATAGCCAGCCTCTTTTTTCTGGTCAAAGCGCGGATCTGCATTTTCCAGAAATGCGTCAGCGATCAATTTCCAATCACTCCGCGAAAAATGATCACGACAACCGGGCAAAATACTGCCTTCCTCCAAACTCATATGTTCCCACAACCGGTCTGCGTACTGCTCTACTGCCTTGGCAACGACTTCCATATGCGTGAGATCGGGCACTTTCTCGTAGGCCGACAAAGCCACCTCAATGGCTTCAATGAGCGCAGGCTCTTCTTTATGCTGTTGCTCCAAAACAGACACTACCTGTGCAGCTTCGGGCATATAACTACAAAGTCGACCGAACAGGTACTGCTCTTCTTTCGGATGATGCAGATCCTGAGTAAAACGTCGGAAATAAAGCACAATAGATTTAGCAAGCCGCAAATCGAGACGACCACCGTCTTCCCTGGCCTTCTCCAAGGCACGCTTAAAACCGTGCATGACCGAGCCGAGCGAGCGGTGTTCACCTCGAATCGCTGACATTGCAGCATTCATTTCAGGTGTAACCGCATTACTTTCCACGGTCGAAACGAGAACTGGAATCGATGTATGAGCAAGAACCTTTTGTGTCTGTGACCCAAGCAGCAGGCCTTTAAGTCCTCGCTGTCCATGAGAAGCCATGAAAATCAGATCACATCCCAATTCTTCTGCCGTATCGAGGATCGCCTCATAGGGCCGATCAGAAGTCTTGGCAACGGAACGACAAGGGACGCCGGAATCACGGGCGACGATCTCTGCCTTGGCCAGAATCCCCCTGGTCGCGTCCTTGGGGTTTTCGGCAAACGCGGCGGGAGACATCACTCGCACCAAGGCACCTTCATCCGTCGCACCCAAGTCAGCGCGCGCATGAAGGAAGACGAGTTCAGCACCGAGGGATTTAGCAAACCTGACCGCCTTGGATGAAGTGGAAACTGAAAGATCCGACTCGTCTATCGGTACAAGAATTAGGCGATACAAAGTGTTCTCCTCAACTGAAGCCTCAACAGCTCAGGGCTCTGCCCAGCGGCATTGCAAAAATGACGCATCATGTTCAACCAATTTTCTGGAGTTCTTCATCCAGATTAGTCAGCTTCTTGGGCGTTTCGGACTGCAGTAAAAACGTCGCCAGGCTGGGCACTAGAATCAGCGCACCAAGCATATTCCACAGGAACATGAACGCCAGCAACAGTCCC